>CANOFQ010000380.1 GCA_947565325.1 uncultured bacterium | reverse complement strand
CAGGAAAGCAGGGACGGCTATCCTGAGCTGGAGGAGAAGAAGGCGTTCATCCTGAATGTGCTCACCCAGGAGGAGGACAAGTTTGACAAGACCATAGATCAGGGCCTGAGCATTCTGGCACAGATGGAAGCCAGGATGCAGGAGGAGGGAAGCAGGGAGCTTTCCGGGGAGGAGGCCTTCAAGCTCTATGATACCTACGGCTTCCCCATGGATCTGACGCAGGAGATCCTTGCGGAGAAGGGCTTCACCGTGGACGAGGCGGGCTTTGGCGTGTGCATGAGCCGGCAGAAGGAAATGGCCAGAAAGGCCAGAAAGGTGACCAATTACATGGGGGCCGACGTGACGGTGTACGAGTCCATCGACCCGTCTGTCACCACGCAGTTCGTGGGCTATGACAGGCTGCAGCACAATTCTAAGGTCACGGTGCTGACCACGGAGGACAGTCTTGTGGAGGCACTTACGGACGGGCAGGTGGGAACCGTCATCGTGGAGGAGACGCCCTTCTATGCCACCATGGGCGGCCAGAAGGCGGACGTGGGAACCATTACCACCGCCGACGGCAGCTTCGAGGTGAAGGATACGATCAAGCTTCTGGGGGGCAAGGTGGGGCATATCGGCACTGTCACCAGAGGCATGGTCAAGGTGGGGGACATGGCTACGCTGACCGTGGATGCCGCCAACAGAGGGGCCACCTGCAAAAACCACAGCGCAACCCATCTGCTTCAGAAGGCTCTCCGGGAGGTGCTGGGAAGCCATGTGGAGCAGGCCGGATCCTATGTGGACGGAGAGAGGCTGCGCTTCGACTTCAGCCATTTTCAGGCCATGTCGGGGGAGGAGCTGGCCCGGGTGGAGACGCTGGTCAATGAAAAGATCGGTGAGAACCTGACGGTGGAGACCCGGGTCATGGATATCGAGGAAGCCAAGAAGACCGGGGCCATGGCGCTGTTCGGGGAGAAGTACGGCGAGAAGGTCCGGGTGGTCCGGATGGGAGATTTCTCCGTGGAGCTCTGCGGCGGCACCCATGTGGCCGGCACGGGAAGCATCGGAGCCTTCAAGATCCTGTCGGAGAGCGGCATCGCAGCGGGCGTCCGCAGGATCGAAGCGCTGACGGGGAACGGAGTTTTCGCATACTATAAGGAACTGGAGCATACACTGGAGGAGGCGGCCAGAGTGCTGAAGGCCACCCCTGCCACCTTGGTGGAGAAATGCCAGCATATGGCGGCGGAGCTGAAGGGGCTCTCCTCGGAGCTGGAGTCTCTGAAGTCCAAGGCGGCCAAGGAGGCTCTGGGGGACGTGACGGACAGCGTGAAGGAGGTAAAGGGCGTGAAGCTCCTTGCCGCCAGCGTGGAGAATGTGGACATGAACGGCCTCCGGGAGCTGGGCGACCAGCTGAAGGAAAAGCTGGGAGAGGGCGTGGTGCTTCTCTTGTCCAGCCAGAACGGCAGAGTGAACATGATCGCCATGGCCACGGAGGGAGCACTTGCCAAGGGAGCCCATGCGGGCAATCTGATCAAGGGCATCGCACCGAAGGTGGGCGGAGGCGGAGGCGGCCGTCCGGGCATGGCGCAGGCGGGCGGGAAGAACCCGGCAGGGATCCCGGACTGCATCGCCGAGGCGGAGAGAGTGCTGGAAGGCCAGCTGAGGTAGATGATACAGATAGGATGCTTCCGGAAAAATCCGGAGGTGTCCTTCTTTTTGTGGCGAAATTTTGCGGTGAAATATTGGATAATAAGGAGAGAAGGAATAGGGAGTGCAAACAGATGAGGATTGCTATTTGCGATGACGAGCCCTTGTTCCGGGAGCTGCTGCATGAGAAAATACTGCAGGACAGCTTTGCGCATGACTATGAGGCGGAAGTGGCGGAGTACGACAGCGGCAGCGGACTGCTGGAGGCCCGGAAGAAGGGATATTCCGCAGATGTATATTTTCTGGATGTGCAGATGGAGCAGGGGACGGACGACGGCATCCGGACCGCAAGGCAGCTGCGTCTTCTGGGGGAAAGGGGACTTGTCATCTATGTGACCTCCTTTATCGATTATGTGCAGATGGGATATGAGGTGAGGGCCTTTCGTTATCTGCTGAAAAGCCAGCTGCAGGAAAAGCTCTCAGAGGTGCTGCGGGCTGCCCGGCAGGAGCTGTCCGGACAGGAGTTCGTTTTTAAGGCAGGCGGGGAGAGCATCCGCATAGACAGGCACAGAATACTTTATCTGGAGAGCAGGCTCAGGCAGCTGCGGCTCGTGACGGAGAAGGACACCCATTCCTTTTACGCAAATCTTGAGGAAGTCCAGAAGCAGCTGGGGGAGGGGTTCCTGAGATGCCATAAGAGCTTTCTGGTGAATCTGGACAAGGTGGTTCGGTTCTCCAAGGAGCAGATTGTGCTGGAAAATGGTGTGGCCATACCGGTGAGCCGTTCTTATATGAAGAATGTGAGGCAGAGGCTTCTGATGGAGATGAAGTGAGAGAGATTTGTGTATCTTTGACGGCAATGATTATTCTGACCGTGAGTATGTAAAACAGGCAATGCA
>CANOFQ010000379.1 GCA_947565325.1 uncultured bacterium | reverse complement strand
TATCCTGGGGGCACATATCGACAGCCCCAGACTGGACATCAAGCAGAATCCCCTCTATGAGGACGGCGGCATGGCGTATCTTGACACTCACTACTACGGCGGTGTCAAGAAGTATCAGTGGGTGACTCTGCCCCTTGCCATCCACGGAGTGGTGGTGAAGAAGGACGGGACCACCGTGGAGCTGAATGTGGGCGAGAACGAGGAGGATCCGGTATTCTTCGTGTCCGACCTGCTGATTCATCTGGCGGGAGAGCAGCTGAAGAAGGATGCGGCAAAGGTCATCGAGGGAGAGGCGCTGGATCTGATCGTGGGCAGCAGGCCCATCACCATCTCCGGCGGGGAAGACGGCAAGGATCAGAAGGAGGAGGGTGACGAGAAGAAAAAGGCCTCCGAGGCCGTGAAGGCAGGTATCCTTGACATTTTGAAAAAGACCTATGACATAGAGGAAGAAGACTTCCTCTCCGCAGAGCTGGAGGTGGTGCCTGCAGGGGCGGCAAGGGAGGCAGGCTTCGACCGCAGTCTGATCCTGGCCTATGGACAGGACGACAGAGTCTGCGCCTTCACATCCATGAGGGCCATGCTGGACGTGAAGGGGACAGAGAGGACGCTGTGCTGCATTCTTGTAGACAAAGAGGAGATCGGCTCCGTGGGAGCCACGGGAATGAATTCCCAGTTCTTTGAGAATGCGGTGGCGGAGCTGATGAACCTGAACGGAGAGTACAGCGAGCTGAATCTGAGAAGGTGTCTGGCACACAGCTGCATGCTGTCATCCGACGTGAGCGCAGGCTTCGATCCCTCCTTCGCCTCCTGCTTCGAGAAGAAGAATGCCGCTTTCATGGGAAAGGGCATGGTGTTCAACAAGTTCACCGGCTCGAGGGGCAAATCCGGCTCCAACGATGCAAATGCGGAGTATATCGCATATCTGCGCAGGATTCTGGAGGAGGGCGGAGTGGTTTACCAGACGGCTGAGCTGGGCAAGGTGGACGTAGGCGGCGGCGGAACCATCGCATACATCCTCGCCCGGTATGGCATGAACGTAATCGACAGCGGCGTGGCTGTGCTGAACATGCATGCTCCCTGGGAGGCTACCAGCAAGGCGGATGTGTACGAGACCTATAAGGGGTACAAGGTCTTTGCGGCGGGAACGGCGTTTTAAGGCAGCGCAGGCGGGTACAGGTATGGAGACGAAAGATGCCGGGGTACTGAAAAAATCCGACTTCTATTTTGAACTGCCGGAGGAGCTCATTGCGCAGGATCCTCTGGAGGACAGGACGGCTTCCAGGCTTCTGGTGCTGGAGAGGGATACGGGTGCGGTCTCCCATCATGGTTTCCGGGAGATCACAGAGTATCTCCGGCCGGGGGACTGTCTTGTGCTGAACGATACCAAGGTCATACCGGCGAGGCTTTTGGGAGAGCGGGAAGGCACCGGGGCCCATGTGGAGGTCCTGCTGCTGAAGCGACGCGGGACGGATCTGTGGGAGACGCTGGTAAGGCCCGGGAAGAAGTGCCGTCCCGGCACGGCGCTGCGCTTCGGGGGCGGCCTGCTGAAGGGAACCGTCCTGGACACGGTGGAGGAGGGTAACCGGCTGATCCGTTTTTCCTATGAGGGCGTCTTCGAGGAGCTGCTGGATCAGCTGGGGGAGATGCCTCTGCCACCCTATATCACCCACAAGCTGCAGGACAGAAACCGCTATCAGACGGTCTATGCCAGACAGGAGGGATCTGCTGCGGCGCCCACGGCAGGGCTTCATTTCACGCCGGCACTCTTGGAGCAGATCCGGGACAAGGGCGTGGAGACGGCATACGTGACGCTTCATGTGGGTCTGGGCACATTCCGGCCGGTGAAGGAGGACAATGTGCTGGAGCATCATATGCATTCGGAGCATTATGCGATATCCTCTCAGGCGGCGGAAAAGATCAACCGGGCGAAGGCGGCAGGCGGACGCATCGTCTGCGTGGGAACCACCAGCTGCAGGACGCTGGAGAGCGCCGCAGGGGAGGACGGGGAGGTGTGCCCCGGAAGCGGCGACACGGATATTTTCATCTATCCGGGGTATAGGTTCAAGGCGACCGATGCCCTGATCACCAATTTCCATCTGCCGGAGTCCACGCTGGTGATGCTGGTGTCCGCTCTGGCTGGAAGGGAGAATGTGCTGAACGCCTATCAGAGGGCGATTGAAGAAAGGTACAGGTTCTTCAGTTTTGGAGATGCCATGTTGGTGGTGTGAATATTGTCTTTCCGTGTCAGCTTTGTGACGGGAATCGTTTTGCCGTGTTTTTGCCGCCGTTTTCTCTGGGGCGGGATTCTGTGAAATTTTAGCTTGTGGTGTGAGGAAAGTGATGGTATA
Organism: uncultured bacterium; assembly: GCA_947565325.1. Lineage (GTDB taxonomy): Bacteria > Bacillota > Clostridia > Lachnospirales > Lachnospiraceae > Acetatifactor. The sequence goes on along the minus strand of CANOFQ010000379.1, from coordinate 178 downwards.
CTTATATCTCGGGCGGGATGGCTCCGCCGTGAGGAAAGAGAGGTAGGAACGTATGCAGCAGGACAGAAGAAAGAACAGAAGGACAGATATGCCCTCGAAGCTGGTGATCAAGCGGCTGGATGGAAACAGCGGTCTTAGCGAATATGAGCTGACGCTTATGGTATCGCTTAAATTACAG
>CANOFQ010000378.1 GCA_947565325.1 uncultured bacterium | reverse complement strand
GTCATACTTTTCCGTCCACGGCAGTTCCCGCATGGTATTTATCTGGAGCCTTTTACTATGAAGGGATCAGGGCAGAAAAGCTTGCAGGTATCAGTACCAGAAACCTTAAATGTGTATCAGTGGGACCGGTTCCGAGAACGGCGATGAACCAGTATCGCCTGAATACAGTGATAGAAGATCTGATTTATGGAGTTTCTGATGGAGTATAGGATGAAGTTCACTACGATTGGATACATAGAAAGACATAAGGGGCAGGATGTCCTGATAGATGCCCTGGAAGGAGTCTCCTTGGAGCATTTGGCCGGCAGCGAGTTCCTGCTGGTTGGGCAGGACAGCTCTGTCATGGCAAAAGGGCTGCAGGAACGGATAATCGGCAAGCCGTGGATCCGCATGGCCGGTACAGTGGGACGGGAGGAAATCCATGAGATACTGGACGCCACAGATGTGCTGATCTGTCCCTCCCGTCAGGATTCTATGCCCACCGTATGTGCGGAGGCCATGATGCACTGTGTGCCCTGTCTTGTGTCGGATGCCGTGGGAACGGCGGCGTATATTACGGACGGTGTGGACGGCATGATTTTCAAAAGCGGCGATGCGGAGGGGCTGCTGGAAAAGATACTATGGTGCATGAGAAACAGGGATGCGGTAAAAAGGATGGGGACGGAAGCGCACAAAATATATGAAAAGGTTTTTTCGGTGAAGGCCTTTGAGAAAAATCTGTTGGCATATGTGGAAGAGACGATAGGGACAGCCAGAGGACAGGCGAATGGGTGACGTGAGGGAAGTACTAACGGAATATCGAAATGAGAAGATAGCGCTCTATGGCCTCGGTACCGAGACGGAGAGGTTTCTGGCCGAATTCGGGAATGACATATGGGTAGCCGGACTGCTGGACGGCTTTCGGGAGCAGGGAGAAATGTACGGCTGCCCGATCATTTCGATGCAGGAAGCAATTTCTGAAGGAGTAGGGCTGATTCTCGTGGTGGCTCGTCCGGGCTCCTGCAAGGTAATCGCCAAGAGGATCGGGAAAATCTGTCAGGAAAACAGCATTGCCCTTTATGATGTGAGGGGGCGGGATCTTTTGGAAAGCAGAACCGTCTCTTATGATTTCAGGCAGCTGGACGGAAAGACGCTGCAGGAATTGCGGGATGAAATAAGCAGGGCAGAGGTGGTGAGCTTTGATCTGTTCGACACGCTGGTGACGAGAAAGGTCCGCTCCTATCTGGATGTCTTTGAGCTGATGGAGCTTAGGCTGCGGGAAAAGGGGACTGACATTCCTGATTTTGCCAGACTCCGTTTGTCTGCGGAGAAGGAGCTTTCCAGAAAAGGGGCGCCGGGACTGGGGCAGATATATGAATTCGTGCTGAAGAAGGCTGGAGGCGGCTTTGTAACGGCATCGGAGCTGGCAGAAATGGAGTGGGAGACTGACTTTTCCGTCATAGCTGCAAGGGAGCGTGTATGTGAGATTTTCCGTAAGGCACTTCATGACGGGAAGCGTATCGCAGTTGTGACGGACAGCTATTATTCCCTGGAGCAGATAGGTAAGATTTTAGTGCGGTTCGGGCTGGATGGCGGCGAAAGGACACTGGTTTCCTGCGAACATGGGATTTCAAAAACGCAGGGGCTGTTCAAGATACTGCGGGACGGATATCAAGGGAAGAGGATCCTGCACATAGGGGATGATGCTGTCTCGGATATTGAGGCGGCATCGGCATACGGCATAAGTACCTACCGGATTTTCAGCGGGGAGGATCTGTTCGACGCACTTGGCGGTCTGGGAATGGAACGGAGCATAGCGACAATGGCGGACCGTGTGAAGGCAGGGATGTTCATCTCCCACATTTTTAACAGCCCTTTCTGGTTTGAGGATGAGGGCTGTGCGCCAGCTGTGGAGGATGCGTCTGACATTGGGTATCTGTTCTGTGCTCCTATGATAACAGACTTTGTTCTGTGGATGAGAGAAAGGGCGGAAGCAGAGGGCTTCAGACAGATTTTGTTCTGTGCCAGAGACGGATACCTGATCGGCAGGTTGTTCAGGAGGGTGGCCCCTGAAGTGAAGTCGGTCTATTTTCTTGCATCGCGGACAGCGGCGGTACGAGCCGGCATGGAAGACGAAAAGGACATAGCGTATGTTGACAGCATGAAGTATTTCGGGAGGTCTGAAAAGGCGCTGGAAATGCGTTTCGGGATTACGGCTGAGGGCCGGGAGGAGGGGGAGCGGAACGGGGAAATTCTGGCGAAGGCCGCTGTTCAGCGCAGGAACTACATAAAATATATACAGAAGCTGGGCATTCAGGAGGAGAAGATCGCAGTGTTTGATTTCGTTGCGAAGGGGACCATGCAGATGTACCTGCGCAGGCTGCTTCCCCAGCCAGTGAAGGGCTTCTATTTCCTGCAGCTGGAGCCGGAGTTCATGGCGGATAAAGGCCTTGACATCCAGCCCTTCTATTCGGACGGAGAAAAAGACACAAGCATGATTTTTGACGGCTATTACATTTTAGAGACAATATTGACGTCTCCATATCCTCAGATGGAAGAGTTTGACGAGGAACAAGTTACAGAGGAATTGAGATTTGTGTATATGGAGAAAGGA
>CANOFQ010000377.1 GCA_947565325.1 uncultured bacterium | reverse complement strand
CAGAACAGCAAGGTGGGCACGAAGTTCTATCTGAGAGACGATGATATGATTGACTTTATGTCGGAGCATATGTCCATACTCACAGAGAGGCTGAAGAAGAGAGGCTATGACTGCAGCTGTTCTATGACTGTGAAGGAGAACGGCGGAAAGGAGGCTGCGGGAGGAGGACTGAGCCCTATTCTGGGGCAGGAGAGGGGAGCGGTCATCTCCCAGTATGCTTTTGACGTTCGCACCTGAGGATCGGAAGGGAAGTATATGGAAGAGGGATATAAAAAAGGCGGGAAGGTGAAGCAGGCTGTTGCTCTGGAATATGATCCATCTGACGAGGCTCCCAGAGTCATTGCCAGCGGACGGGGAAGTCTGGCAGAGCGGATCATCGAGAGGGCAAAGGAAAGCGATGTGCCCATACACCGGGACGACAAGCTGGCGGACACCTTGTCCAGACTTGAGATCGGGGACATGATACCGCCGGAGCTGTATGAGGTGGTGGCGGAGATACTGGTGTTCGTTGATTCCATGGATAAAATCAGAGGCAAGATAAAGAAGTAGGAGTCATACGGACGGGATCAGCGGCAGTTTTTCCATGGACAAGATCATGGACAGGATAAAGGGGTAGGCCTATTTGAACAGACGTAAGACGGGTACAGAGTGGGAAAAGGCGGCATCGGAATACCTGCAGGCGCAGGGGATGCGGATCGTGGAAAGGAACTTCCGCTGCCGGCAGGGGGAGATCGACCTTGTGGGCTATCATCAGGGCTATCTTGTGTTCGTGGAGGTAAAATACCGGAGGACGGATGTGAAGGGCTCTGCGCTGGAGGCGGTGGACGGCCGCAAACAGCGCCGGATCTGCCGGGCCGCAGACTATTACAGGCTCCGACACGGGATCGGCAGTGACGCCGCCGTGCGGTACGATGTGGTGGCCGTTCAGGACGGCCGGATCCTGTGGCTGCGGAATGCCTTTCCCCATGTGGAGCCGGGCAGAGGCGGTGCAGCCGTTTGGTAGCGGCACCGGGAATGCCCTTTTCCGCATGGTGCGGGGCAGAGACAGGCGATGTCATAAAATCAGCAGGGAAGGATTGAAATATGTATCAGATCTATCGGAAGGAAGAGGGCGGCAAGGTGCCGAGACAGCACTGTGTCAGGCTTCAGGAGGGCGATACGCTTGAGTATCTGACTTTTCCTTCGCTGGAGGACATTCCGGAGCTGGAGGGCAGGGGAGGCGTCAGACACCTTGTCACTACGAGACTGGGAGGCGTCAGCAAGGGAGAATTCTCATCCATGAACTTCAGCGTGGTCAGAGGAGACAGCGAGGAGGCGGTTCTTGCCAACTATGGCAGGATCGGCAGGGTGCTGGGGTGTACGCCTGAGGACATGGTGGCGTCTCATCAGACCCATACCACCAATATCAGAAGGGTGACCGGAGAGGACAGAGGGAAGGGCGTGGTTTGTCCAAGAGACTATGAGAACGTAGACGGACTGATCACCGATGAGAGAGGGCTTGTGCTGGTTACCTTCTATGCGGACTGTGTCCCGCTGCTTTTTGTGGACCCGGTGCGGCAGGCCATAGGGCTGGCGCATTCCGGCTGGAGAGGCACTGTGGGCAGGATGGGGGAATGTATGGTAAGGGCCATGGCGGAGCAGTTCGGCAGCGTACCGGAGAATCTTTATGTGGCCATAGGGCCGTCCATCTGCAGTGACTGCTACGAGGTCAGCGGGGAGGTGGCGGAGCAGTTCACGGCCATGCCGGGCATGGAAGAGCCGGAGGAGGGGTGCTCCGGCAGGGTGGTGGCGCCTGGAAAACGGGAGGGCAGGTACCAGCTGGATCTGTGGCTTGCAAATGAGAGGATCCTGAGGCAGGCGGGGGTGCCCGGGGAGCACATAGCGGTGACGGATATCTGCACCTGCCACAACAGCGGCTATCTTTTCTCCCATAGGGCCAGCGGCGGCAGAAGAGGGAACATAGGGGTGTTCATGATGCTTGAGAGGGCATGAGGAAGCGATTTAAGGAAAACTTCTGCTTTTTCTTAGAGAAGACTTAAGAAATGGCTGGTTTAATGTAAGATGCGGGCTGGGGACAGATGAGAAAGACAGCACAGAAACGAGAGGTATTTTATGGCAAACATTCTTGTATGTGACGATGACAAAGAAATTGTTGATGCGATAGAAATCTATCTGAGTCAGGACGGCTATCATATCTTCAAAGCCTACGACGGGCTGCAGGCCATGGAGATCCTGAAAAAAGAGGACATACAGCTGCTGATCATGGATATTATGATGCCCAGGCTGGACGGCATCCGGGCCACGCTGAAGATACGGGAGAACAGCAGTATTCCAATTATAATATTGTCTGCGAAATCGGAGGACACGGACAAGATCCTGGGGCTCAATATCGGGGCGGACGACTATATTACAAAGCCGTTCAATCCGCTGGAGCTTGTGGCCAGAGTAAAGTCCAATTTGCGCAGATACACTTCTCTCGGCAGCCTGAATACAGAGAGCAAATCGATTTTTCGGGTGGGAGGCCTGATCATCAATAATGAGTCGAAGCAGGTGACCGTGGACGGGGAAGCGGTGAAGATGACTCCTATCGAATATAATATTCTTCTGCTGCTGATGAAGAACCA
>CANOFQ010000376.1 GCA_947565325.1 uncultured bacterium | reverse complement strand
CTGTTCCTTCCCAGAATCCTCCCGTCTTTTCCCAGAATACTCACAGCGCTTATCGTACATTGCCTGCTTGCCTTAATTCCCCATGCTCTTCACTGTCTCTGTCACAAGCCGCTTAAACTTGGGAGCCGCCATGTCCGCCGCCTCCTGCACCTCCTTGTGGCTCAAGGGTGCTGCCGTCATGCCTGCGGCCAGATTGCAGATACAAGAAATGCCGCAGATCTTCATTCCCATATGGTTTGCGGCAATGGCCTCCGCCACGGTGCTCATGCCCACTGCGTCGCAGCCCAGCATGCGCAGCATACGGATTTCCGCCGGGGATTCAAAGGAAGGGCCCGTCAGCTGGGCATACACTCCCTCCTGCAGGAAAATGTCGTTCTCTCTGGCAGTCCTCGAAATCAGAGCCTGCAGTTCCCTATCATAAACATTACTCATATCTGGAAAACGGGTTCCCAATGCATCTATGTTAGGGCCGATCAGCGGATTGGGGGCAAACACGGAAATATGGTCCTTGAGCATCATCAGATCCCCTGCGTGGAAGGAGGTGTTCACGCCCCCTGCGGCATTGGTTAGGAACAATATCTCTGCCCCCATGAGCCTCATCAGCCGAATGGGCAGCACCACGTCGCTGATGGGATACCCTTCGTAGTAATGCACCCTGCCCTTCATGCAGGCCACGGGCACTCTGTCCACATAGCCGAAAATAAATTTGCCCGCATGCCCCGGCACCGTGGATACAGGAAAGCCCTGGATCTCCCCATAGGGAAGTTCATATTCCACCTGCAGCGTCTCCGCATAGTCCCCCAGACCGGAGCCCAGCACCATGGCTACCTTGGGCACAAAATCCGTCCGCCGCCTCACCTGATCCAGACAGTTCATCAGCTTGTCATACATCCCCGCACCTCCTGTTCCGATTCCGGTCTTGCCTCTGTACCTTTTCTCTTCTCCGGAAAGGATTTCCGGCCGCAGAAGCATACGTCCCCGGATCCTTTCCTGCACCTTTGTGCTGAGACCGTTTCCGTCAAGCGCTCATTATATGAATGCCCTTTCATTATACAAAAGAAATTCTTAAAAATCAATTAAATTTTTAACACGCTGAAAACGAGCTGAAAACCAGGTGAAACACGGGCACAAAAAGCCTATACCGGTGCAGGCACATACTCCCTGTAGCGTGCGATGCCCCGGCATAGGCTCCTTTTATCATACTGCTGCGTCAGATGATGATGCACACCATCCCCCCGTTGCTGTCGTTCACGATCTTCTGCATGGTATCCTGAAGCTTGATCTGGCTCTCCTCCCCGATCACCGCCACCTTTGCGGTGATGCCGTCGTTCACCAGCTGCTCTATGGTCTTTCCGAAGATATTGGTGTCCCAGATGCCCTTCTCCGAATCTGTGTCGTTGATGAAATCGATCAGGTCGCTGGCCTGCTCCTGCGTTCCTACGATGGGGGCGATCTCCGTCTCGATATTTGCACGGATCATGTGGATGGAGGGGCTGGAGGCCTTGATCTTCACTCCGAACTTGTTGCCGTGCTTGATCAGCTCCGGCCGCTCCAGCGTGATCTCGTCCTTGTCCGGAGTCACCACGCCGTAGCCCTTGATGCGCACCATGTTCAGGGCATCCAGCACCTTGGCATACTCGTGCTTCATGGCGGCGAACTCCCGCAGCCTGCTGATCAGCTGATATTCGTCTCCGATGGTCTCCCCCACCATCTCTGTCAGCATCTCGTAATAATAGGCTTCCTCCACGTCCAGTGTAATGCGGACCACCCCGTCGCTGAGACTCACCGTGTCGGTCTTGCAGCGCTTTATGTAATCTCCGGCCAGATCCACCGGATGCCTGAGCACGTCTCTGATGGCGGCATAGTCTTTCATCAGGGCTTTCACGCGCTCTATGATATCCAGCTTCATGCGGTTGTCGCCGGGCAGCATCTCCACCCATTTTGGCATATAGAACTCCATGGAAGAGATGGGGAACTCGTACAAGACATTTTCCAGAAGCATATTGATATCTTCTTTTTTCAGCTGCTCACAGTTTACAGTAACAGCGGAAACGCCGTATTTTTCGCTGATTTCTGCCGCTGTCCGCTTTGCGTCCTCCGAATAGGGCTTCTGGCTGTTCACCAGCACCAGAAATGGCTTCCGGAGCTTTTTCAGCGCAACAATTGTCTTTTCCTCCGCCTCCAGGTAGTTCTCTCGAGGAATCTCCCCAAAGCTCCCGTCCGTTGTCACCACCAGCCCGATGGTGGAATGGTCGTTCATGACCTTATCCGTACCGATCTCCGCTGCCTGGGTAAAGGGAATCTCATAGTCGAACCATGGTGTCTTCACCATCCGCTCCACATCCTCCTCCATATGTCCGGCAGCCCCCTCCACCATGTAGCCCACACAGTCTATAAGGCGCACCGACACGGGTATGTCTCCGCTGAGAATCACGCTGGCGGCCTCGTTGGGAATGAACTTGGGCTCCGTGGTGGTGATGGTCTTGCCTCCGGCACTCTGGGGCAGTTCGTCCTGCGCTCTGTTTCTGGCATGTTCATCCTCCATGTAGGGCAGCACCATCTCCTCCATGAAACGTTTGATAAAGGTGGATTTTCCGGTGCGCACGGGCCCCAGAACCCCTATGTAGATC
>CANOFQ010000375.1 GCA_947565325.1 uncultured bacterium | reverse complement strand
ACAGACGCCATTGCCTGCGCAAAGAAAATAAAGACATTATATAAAATAAGTGAAAAGATATGGTATATGGATTAGGAAAACGGCTTCAGGAACAGAGAATGCTGAAAAACTTCTCTCAGAAGGAGGTTGCCAGTTCGGTAGGAGTGTCTGCGTCTATTATTTCAAATTATGAGAGCGGAGAACGAACGCCCAGTGTGGAGATATTCATGGCGCTGGCCCGTCTATACAATTGCTCTGCGGATTATCTGCTTGGATTCGATAAGGAGGAAAAGAATAAATTCCTTGATGTGTCAATGCTGAATGAAGAGCAGAGAAAACTGCTGCAGCATTTTCTTCTGAGTATAAAGACGTAAATGTATTGTGGAAAACGCCGTAAAGAAGCCTGACGGTAAGCAGACAGCTGTGGGAGGACGCAGGCCCGGAATCTGACCTGCAGATCAGGCAGATGCGTTCGCTCATCCGCTCCGTCAGTGTGCGGGCGATGGAAAGCCCAAGGCCGGTGGATTTCCGGCCCGAAGCGACCGTGTAGAAGCGGTCGAAAAGCCTTCCAGGCTGCACCTCGTCCAAGGCTGTCAGGGCCTTGGTGCGGTTTCGGAGGATGGCTATATAGAGGAAAGCTGTGGGGCAGCGTTTTCCGTTGACAGACCTTGTGCCGGAGAATAGAATGAGAGGCGGGGGATACAATTCGGATACACATGTATCCGATAATACAGAATAGGGATCACTTGTCGGAGCTGTTTGGGTGACGGGACAGAATGAATGCCTGAGATGACGGGACGAATGTGCGGGGTGACAGGACAGCGTTTTGCGCAAGGTGCCGCAGAGCGGCTTCTATGAGAGGATCATGCCGGGAAGGGATGGTATAGTATGCTGAAAATATTGATAGCCGAGGATGAGGAGCCCATTGCGAACCTGATCAAAATGAATCTGCGCAAGGCGGGCTACCACTGCGTATGGGCTCCCGACGGAGGGAGGGCTGCGGACCTGATGGACAGCGAGAAATTCGACCTTATGCTGCTGGATGTGATGCTTCCGGAGATAAACGGATATGAGCTGATGGAGTATGCAAGGACGCTGGAGCTGCCGGTGATTTTTCTCACGGCCCTGGGCACCACGGAGAACAAGGTGAAGGGCCTGAAGATGGGGGCGGACGATTACCTGACGAAGCCCTTCGAGATCGTGGAGCTGCTGGCTAGGGTGGAGGCAGTGCTGCGGCGGTACAACAAGACGGAGACGACTATGAGTGTGTTCGACGTGGTCATCGACACGGCCTCCCGCTCCGTGACCCGGGACGGCGAACAGATCTCCCTGACCATGAAGGAGTTCGACCTGCTGCTCCTGCTTGCCAGAAACCGGAACATCGCCCTTTACCGGGAGACCATATACGAGTCTGTCTGGGGCGGGGAGTATATGGGACAGAGCAGGACGGTGGATCTGCATATCCAGCGCCTGAAGAAGAAGCTGGGCTGGGACAGTGAGATCTCGGCGGTGTACAAGGTGGGGTACCGGCTGGAGGGAGAGGAACGGGCCGGAGCCCGCTGACCTTCTTCCGGACGAAGGGGCAGGACGGGCCTGCCTTTATGGAAATAGGATTTCTCATGGAAATCGCTATGGAGACAGGAATTTCCATGAAAATCAAAGCGGAAAGGCGGGAATAAAGCGGTGCGATTTGCGGATAAATTATTTCTTGCCATAACGGTGCTGCTGACCGTGATGTTCTCCGTGTTCGGAATCTGGATGCTGGATTCGGATTTCTCCAGACTGCTGAACAAGGAGATCGAGCAGGGAAACAGCGAGAGCAGGATGTTTCATTTCCTGTTTGAGATGGGATATCAGTCCGTGGAGGAGTTCGGGGAGGAATATGCCGTCAGCAGGACGCTGAACAGCATAGCCGACAGCGTGGAGCGGGAGGGCAGCCATATGTTTGCGGCTGGGACCGACGGCTCCTACTTTTACGGCGAGGAATATCTGAATGCCATGGGCTTCAGGGAGGAGGCAGAAGAGCTGATGGGCTCCCTGAGCCGGTCCGAAAACTATGGCTACTGCGTCCGTCAGATCGGAGGCGGCTCCTATATGTTCACGGCCGCAGTGTCCGAGGCGGTCCCCGGAGGCATCTGTCTGGGGATGTGCCGGGAGCTGACAGCCATATATGATGACAGAGACAGCGTTCTTGCCAGATACCGTATAGCGCTGGTGTGCCTGCTTTTCGTGGGCGGCATCAGCATCTATCTGCTGTCCCGGTATATCACCAGACCTATCACCAGCCTCGACAAGCTGGCCGGAAGGATAGCGGCCGGCAATTATGAGCTGCGCTCCCATAACAAGAGCAGCGACGAGATCGGAGAGCTGGCCCGAAATTTCAACCGGATGGCGGACAGGCTGGTGGAGGAGATGCGGGTCAAGGAACTGGAGGCAAAGCAGAAGGAGGATTTTACCGCTGCCTTTGCCCATGAATTAAAGACTCCATTGACGTCTATTATGGGATATGCCGATATGCTCAACTCCATGAAGCTGACGGAGGAGGAGTGCCATGAGGCTTATTTCTATATCTTCAGTCAGGGGAAACGTCTGGAAAGCCTGTCCCACAAGCTGCTGGAGCTGGTGAGCATGGACAAGAACCCCATCGTCTTCAAACTCTTCATCCGAATACTTGTTTTTTCTACGAAATAATTTTC
>CANOFQ010000374.1 GCA_947565325.1 uncultured bacterium | reverse complement strand
GGAACCAGGGCTGAAGGAATGGGTTCCGGACTTCCGGTACGAGGTTGTACGGATTCATGATTACAGTAATCAGGAGCTTTTAGACCGTGGAGATGAAATGTCTCTGGTCATGCTTATAAACAAGATACAGAATGCTGCGGACTTGGATAATTTCATACGGATTCCTAGGGACGCAGTAAATAGGATTCTTCGGGACAGCCCAGAGCAGGTTGTGGACGTTCTGATATCTGTAATGGAAAGTCTGTGTTACAAAATAGATGTATCTGAAGAGGAAAGAACGCAGTGCGTGAGGAAAGTGAGGGTGCGGGATATGGGATATTTGTTTGAAAATATGGAAAAGATAAGCATACAAGAAATGCGCAGACAAGTGAAGGAAGAGCATCAGAAATTTGAAGAAGAGCATCAGAAACTGGAAGAGCAGCACCAGAAACTGGAGGAGCAGCACCAGAAACTGGAAGAGGAGCGCCAGAAACTGGAAGAGGAGCGCCAGAAACTGGAAGAGGAGCGCCAAAAAACGGAAGAAGAGCGTCAGAGGGCGGAAGAAGAGCGTCAGAGGGCGGAAGAGCAGAGCCAGAGGGCGGAAGAGCAGAGAATTCGGGCCGACGAAGCCGAAGAAAAACTTAGGGCTGCCGAGGAAACCATACGACTCTTAAAACAAAAAAGTCAGTCAGGTGAGTATGAGCCAGATCTATAAAATATATTATGTTCTGCTGAAGGCACACCGAAGAGGCACCGCCTTATGGCAGACCGAAAGCCCGATGGAAAATTAGAACATAATTCAGGTCTTAGAGGCGCCGGTGGTACATAAGCTGAAATAAAAACATATAGGTAGATGCAATATGCTAAATGCGATATGGACGGTCATGATATTGCTTGCAGTGGTTTTCGGCGCATTTACGGGGCACCTGAGCGATGTGACGAATGCGGCGCTGGACAGTGCGGGGGAGGCGATTTCGCTGTGCATCACTATGGCGGGGGTAGTGGCTCTGTGGATGGGGCTGATGGAAATTGCCCAGAGGGCAGGGCTGGTGAGGAAGCTTACCGATTGGATTGCCCCTTTTTTGCGTTTTATGTTTCCACGGATTCCCAAGGGGCATCCGGCGGAAGGATACATAGCGACGAATGTGATTGCTAACGTGCTGGGGCTGGGCTGGGCTTGTACGCCGGCTGGACTTAAAGCCATGGAGGAACTGGCGAAGCTGGAGGCGGAAAGAGGGAACCCGGAGTATCTGGAGGCGAAACATGGAGAGGGAGATGCCTGCGGAGGAAGGGATGCCTGCAGAGGAGGCGATCGCAGGGAAAGGGATACCTGGGAACGGAAGTATACGCACACGGCAGCGGCAAGAAAGAGGTTAAAAGAATCTGGGGGATGGGAGAACACGGGGGATAAGCAGACAGAGGGCAGCCAGAGAGGAAGGAATTATGAATTCGGACAAAAAGGGAGTGTCCGGCACGGGACTGCAGGACAAGGAGGCAGATTCGGGAAAGCGGAAGGAGCAGACCTGCAGCAGGGAACCGCAGGCCGGGGTAGGCGGGCCAGCAATGAAATGTGCATTTTTTTGATTCTAAATATTTCCTCTTTGCAATTAATTCCCGTAAATATGATTGCCTACCGCAGTCAATATGGCAGCGCTAACCCCACGGCGATCATAGCTCCAGCCATAGCGGCTACGCTGGTGAGCACCCTAGTGGCGATTGTGTATTGTAAAATCAAGGATCATTCCGCAGGGGCCGGCATAGACGGAAGCTATAGGGGCAGCAGTGCAGATCTGACAGCCAGTGAAACCGGGCGGATGTCCGGCGGCCGCACCGGTTTTTGCCGAACCGGCGCAGCTGCAGGTATGCTGCCTGGTAAAAGAAATGATAGTGGAGGAAAAGCAGTATGAATGCGTTAGCCCACCTTTCGGATATCATCATCCCTATCCTGATCTTTTTTATTGTAGGCTATGGTTTCGTCTCTAGGGTAAAGGTATATGAAACCTTTCTGAAGGGCGCAAAGGACGGGCTGAAGATTGTAGTAGATATCGTCCCCACGCTTATCGGCCTTTTGGTGGCGGTGGGGATGCTGCGGGCTTCAGGCCTTTTTGAGATGCTGGGGACGATGTTCAGTCCTGCGGCAACAGCGGTGGGCCTGCCCGCTCAACTGTTGCCGCTGCTAGTGGTGAAGCTGTTCTCCTCCTCTGCGGCAACAGGCCTGGTGCTGGACATTTTCCGTACCTCCGGGCCGGATTCCTATGCAGGGATACTGACCTCTATCCTTATGAGCTGTACGGAGACCGTGTTCTATACCATGAGCGTGTATTTTCTGGCGGCGAAGGTGACGAAGACGAGGTTTACCCTGACCGGGGCTCTGCTGGCCACCCTGGCAGGGACGGTGATGAGCGTGGTGCTGGCGGGGTGGATGGGGTGAAGAGCCTGGGGAATGGAAAGTACATTTGCTTTTGAACATATGCTGAATACACATAGGAATTTTGCCAATAATTATTTGACGGCTAATAATTACATGGATACAATAAAAGAGAGAGAAAGATGGTTTTCATAATGCTATTGAATATTTATACTGCTTAACGATTTCACTTGCCGTGAAACCAGACTGCATAACGCTGACTGGTTCAATCGCATGATTACATTAGGCAGCATTCAGCGTTATGCAGTATAAAAAGGCGAAAAGGCGGGAAAGTCTAAAAATACGTCAAGATGTAATGCATTATGGAAT
>CANOFQ010000373.1 GCA_947565325.1 uncultured bacterium | reverse complement strand
GTGTTTACGACTACATAGTGCTGGATGCGGATTCGGTCAGGGACGACCAGTTCATAAATCAGAAGCAGTAGACCAGAGGCGTTGATAACTTGTCTTGTGGAGGCGAATCAGGATGATAAGAGAAAATCTGAAAATGGTTGAGGAGAGGATCGATGATGCCTGCAAAAGGGCGAACAGGGGCCGTGATGAGGTCACCCTGATCGCAGTCAGCAAGACAAAGCCCGTCTCTATGCTGAGGGAGGCCTATGAGGCAGGAATCAGGGATTTCGGAGAGAACAAGGTACAGGAGCTGACGGACAAGATGCCTCAGCTTCCCGGTGATGTGCGCTGGCATATGATAGGCCATCTGCAGAGGAACAAGGTGAAATATGTGGTGGGCAGGGCGGCGCTGATACACAGCGTGGACTCTCTGCGGCTGGCAGAGGAGATCAGCCGTGAGGCCATAAAAAAGGGTGTGACCGCAGATATTCTGGTGGAGGTCAACATAGCCGCAGAGGAGAGCAAGTTCGGAACTGCGGAAGAGGAGGCCGCTGATCTGGTGCGGGCCATGGCAAAGCTGCCTGCCATATGTGTGAAGGGACTGATGACAATTGCCCCCTATACGGAGAACCCCGAGGACAATCGCTATTATTTTCATAGATTGAAGCAATTGTCTGTTGACATAGAACGGGAAAACGTTGATAATGTCAGTATGGATGTGCTGTCCATGGGGATGACAGGGGATTATACCATTGCGATAGAAGAGGGAGCTACGTTTGTAAGGGTCGGAACCGGGATTTTCGGAGTCCGGGACAATCAGTGAGTGAAAGGCATGGTAACGAGTATGAGTGTAATGGACAAATTTCTGAATTATATGAAGCTTAACGGCGAAGAAGACGAATACTATGACGATGACTATATTGACGACGAGGAAGAAGAACCCGTCGGGCCCAGACGTATTTCCTCCAGAGCGAAGGAGACCGATGACTATGAAGAGAACGCCCCGGCGGCCAAGCGGCAGCCACAGAACAAGATAACTCCCATCAAGCAGTCCTCCAGAAGGGTCATGAACGGCAACGGCATGGAAGTCTGTGTGATCAAGCCCACCTCTGTGGAGGATGCCAGAGAGATCACGGAGACGCTGCTGGCAAATCGGACGGTGGTGCTGAATCTGGAGGGCCTGGACGTGGACATTGCCCAGAGGATCATTGATTTCACCAGCGGCTCCTGCTTTGCCATTTCAGGGAATCTTCAGAAGATATCCCATTACATATTCATCATTACCCCTGCCAGTGTGGACATATCCGGGGATTTCCAGGATATTTTCAGCGACTCCTTCGATCTGCCCATCAATAATTAACGGAAAGGCATAGCTATGTCGGAGAGACTATCTGTTCTATATAATAAAAAGCCTTGCTATGATATTGTGTTCCAACAGTCCTTCGAGGGGCTCTGGCCGGAGCTTGAGGCGCTTGGATGCGCCGAAAAAAGGCTCTGTGTGGTCACGGATTCCAGGGTGGCCGACCTATACGGAAAGGAGCTTCTGACCTGTCTGGAGGGGAAGTGCAAAAAGGCCGTGCTGTATGCTTTCCCGGAGGGGGAGGAGAACAAGACGCTGGACACGGTGAGAGGGATATACCGGTATCTGATCCGGGAGGGCCTTGACCGCAGGGACATGCTCCTGGCGCTGGGAGGCGGCGTGGTGGGGGATGTGACCGGATATGCGGCGGCAACCTATCTGCGGGGGATCGACTTCGTGCAGTTGCCTACGACGCTTCTGGCTCAGGCAGACAGCAGTATCGGCGGAAAGACAGGCGTGGATTTTGACGGCTATAAGAATATGGTAGGTGCTTTCAAGATGCCCCGCCTAGTATACATGAATCTCTCCGTGCTGCAGACCCTTGACAGCAGACAGTATTTTTCCGGTTTCGGAGAGATCATGAAGCATGGGCTGATCAAGGATGCGGGCTTTTATGAATGGCTGATCGAAAATATGTATGAGATCTGTGAAAGGGATCTGAACGTGCTTCAGGAAATGCTTTTCCGGAGCTGTACCGTGAAAAAGCTGGTGGTGGAGAGAGATCCGCTGGAGGCGGGGGAGCGGGCCCTGCTGAATTTCGGCCATACCATCGGCCACGCCATCGAAAAAGCAAAGGATTTCCAGCTGCTCCACGGAGAATGCGTGGCGCTGGGCGCAATTGCCGCCGCTTATATCTCTTGGAAACGAGAGCTACTTTCCATGGACGAATATTATGAGATCCGGGATATGTTCGTGCCCTTTTATCTTCCCATCTCCGTGGAGGGCATCGATCCCGATGAGATCCTGCGGCTGACAAAGTCCGACAAGAAGATGGAATCAGGCAGGATCAAGTTCGTGCTGCTCAAGAAGATCGGCAGAGCCGTTCTTGACAGCACCGTGACGGATGATGAGATTCTGGCTGCCGTCAGGGAAATACATTTCAGCGAAGAGGATGCCCATGCGTAAGGATATGGAAGAAGAGAAGTCCGTGGAAGAAGGAACGTCCATGGAGGAAGAGAAGTCCGTGGAAGAGGGAACGTCCATGGAGGAAGAGAAGTCCGTGGAAGAGGGAACATCCGTGGAGGAAGGAACGTCTAAGGAGGATGCCGGGGAGAGGACGCCTGCTGCAGGAGGGTTCTCCCGGGGCAGGCTGTATCTGTTGGACGGAGTATGTATGCTGCTGCTGCTGGCGCTGGATCAGTTCACGAAGCATCTTGCAGTGCAGAATTTAAAGGGAAATCCGGCCACTGTGCTTATAGACGGGGTGCTGGAGC
>CANOFQ010000372.1 GCA_947565325.1 uncultured bacterium | reverse complement strand
GAGGAACAACAGAGGAAGCGGAGGATATGGAGAGATTTTTGGGGTGTTCTTGCTCTGTGGAGTCATAAAATCAATTTGACTTATTGGCTGTAGGGATAAATGCGGTAAGGAAGTGTCAATAAGAGGACAGATGGAATACGGTGATGTTAAGACTGACAGTGCCTCCGGGAGGAGAAGTCCCAGAGGCGCTGATAGAACCGTTATAGATAGAGATGGGGAGCTTTTCAGCAGTAGAACGCCATGAACTGCGCATTCCCTCCGCTATAGAGGCCGCTGTTTTTCCACAGCATGGCAAGGAGAGGCCGCAGCTCTAAGGACATTCCCACATAATACTCAAAATCCTCCTTGAGGAAAGGTATGCTGTAGCGTGCGATGATCTCTCTGGCCGCCTGCATATAGCGGCCCATATCCTCCTGCAGGCGCTGGTACTCTGGCAGGCTGCTGTAATAATCCCTGCATTTCTGTGCTGCGTCTTGGCAGAATATCAGGGCTGCTATGCGGATTTCACCCTCGGGGGTCTTTACACAGAATCCATCCTTCAGAAGGCTGTCCAGAAGCTGCTTCTCGGTATCTGAGAAATTCTGAGGGTCATATCCATTGGCCAGCATCTTCAGGATGTCGAGGCAGACCGCATCAGGCACATCTTCCCGGTAAGGTCTTTTCCCGTATGCTGCGTCATAGCGCTGAAATCCATCCCACCGGACAGACGGACATGCCCTTTTCTGTGCAAGGCTGTTGTTGAAGGATGCATAGGGAAGGCGGCAGGTTGCACCCTGCTCTTTTCCAATGAATCCCCAGTTCCCTCCGTCCCTTCTGTTGAATTTCACATATGTTCCAGAGGGCAGCATCGTCTCCTCCAGCTGCTGCTCGATGTGGAATGCAAGATATGCCTGTGCGTCCAGCTCACTGACGGCGCCCACTTGGACACCCTGCTCTCTTGTGGCGGAAAGCGTCCTGCCTGCCAGCGACCATATGTCCGCATAGTGGTTTTCTGCAAACTGGCAGGAGAGCTCAATGATCTCGTTCTGGCATTCCCGGGGCGAGATGAAGAAATTCGTGAGATATTTTCCGCCGTCCAGCTTCCGAAGAAGTTCGGCCTTCTCTAATAGGTTTACCTCTTCCTCCATGTAGGGCATGGAGACCCCAAGCTCCATGGAAAGCTCCTCTATGGTACTGGGATTATTGTTTGCCTCACAGAGGATATTGATAGGGAGCTTTCTCTGTACCGCCGAAAATGGGAGCCCAGACGGCTGCGCTCCGGAGGAGGAGAAATCAATCTGTTCGGGCTGGAAGCTTCTTGTTCCAAATTGTCTTGCCATATTCATACCTTCTTTCAGAATCCTGCGGCTATTCTGCAGCTGCGTTTTTACGGTTCCTATCGGGATACCGAAACGGCGGGAGATCTCAGAGACACTCATTTCTTCAAAGTAATGCGCCACTAGGATCTGGCGGTAGTCGGATCGGACAAAGGCCAGCTCACGGCGGATGCGCATCAGATCCTGAGACTGGATGTACTCCTCCTCAAGGCATTGCTCCGAGGCCAAGAGCTGTTCGCATTCCTCAATGTCCACTTGATCTGGAGCATGATAGTACCTTTTTGCCGCCCATCTTGCCCAGCGGTTGCGCACCACGGCCCACAGCCAGACATCGAACTGATCCGGCTCCGTTCCTTTGGAGAGCGCCTGCACCACCTGAAGGCTGATGTCCCCGGCAAGCTCTGCAGCGTCCTGCTCGTTGCCGGTCTTTTTCAGGCAGAAGTAAAAAATTTTGCTCAGATATTCACCGGTGAAAATATCAACCCCAGACATAAGCGCTCCTTTGCTCGTTCGCTCTACAGTTCTCCGACCTACAGCGTTTTCCTGTTTCGGTTTCCATGGATAAAAACCAGTTACCCGAAAGCTCAATTTCGCTTTCTATAATATCAGTGTCTGAAAAGGCAAAAATGGATTTGTGTTTTTTGCATATTTTGTATTTTTTTGGACTGAGCACTTCAGAGGGTATATCTCTGCAGGATGCCTGCAGGGCGGTGAAGCAGCGGTGAAACGCCGGTGAACGGGGCGGTGACCGCTGGGAGCGGCCCTTGTCAATTTGATGTTTGTATGGTAAAATTGGAAGAAGGAGATTTCGTGGAATGGACACGCCTTGTTTTCATTATGGGAGGAAAATCAAATGCCCAGCGTATATGACCGTGCAGATATTTATGACCTGATCGAGACGGAGGACCGACTCGATATTTATAGGCGACATTGGAAATGCATTCTGCAGGATACGGATGTGGGTTCCCTGTTGGATGTGAGCATTGGATCAGGGAACGTCACCCTGCCCTTGGCTGAGCTGGGGGTGGAGCTGTACGGATCGGATCTGAGCAGAGCCATGTTGGAAAACTGCCGCAAAAAAGCGGGTTGCGCAGGATATTCTGTGACACTGCAGCAGAGCGATTTCAGGGATCTGCGGTGTTGGCAGGATAAAAGGTTTGACTGTGTGGCCAGCACGGGCAATTCGCTGCCCTATGTATCCAACAGCGAGGCACTGGAGGTGCTGGCTCAGATGGATGCATTGACAGCGGAAGGCGGATATCTCTATCTCGACACCCGCAACTGGGACCGCATTCTGCGAGAGCGGCAGCGGTTCTACCTCTACAATCCGTTTTTTGACGGAGAGACCCGGGTAAACCTGATGCAGGTGTGGGATTATCTCGATGACGGATCTATGACATTTAATCTGCTGTACACCTTTGAGAAGAACAATCGGATCTTTCAGAAGGAAATCTTTGAGGAGCATTACCATCCTCTTCCCCGGAGGCTTTTGTTAAATGTGCTGGCTG
>CANOFQ010000371.1 GCA_947565325.1 uncultured bacterium | reverse complement strand
ACGGATATCTCCGTAGAAACCTACATTCAGGAGGCGGATGCCAAAATGTACCAGTATAAGCAGAAAAACAAGCTCCCCCTGAAGGATGTCCTCTATCGGGACGACAGACTGTGATCAGATCCCGCCCCTCCATCTGTCCTTCGTGAACTCATACATAGCGATCCCTGCCGCCATAGGCAGACTGAGGCTGTCTATCTTTCCGGAATGTCGGATCACGACGGGCTGGCAGAAGCTCTTGTACCCATCCGGCAGACCCGTGGCCTCATTTCCGAACACCAGAGAACAGGGCTCCTGCCTTTCCGTCTCTGTCAGGGGGACTGGGGCGGAAAGCATGAACGCATACAGACGGTTTTCCGGAAATCGCTCCCTGTAATTCTCTATACTCTGAAAATATTCCACGGCCACATGAAAGGCGGCTCCCATGGAGGCTCTGACTACCTTTGGATCGTAGCTATCCACCCCGGGCCTGATAATGGCTATGTTCCCGATGCCGAAGCCTGCTGCCGTCCTGATGATGGTTCCCAGATTTCCTGCGTCCGACGGGTTCACCAGCACCAGATGCATGCCCGGCGAGAGTCTCTTTTCTGTCTTGCGAAACTCCCCTATCACGAAGCAGTTGCCCTTCGGCGACAAAATGTGAAAGGCCTTATCTCCTTCCTCCACAGGGAGCCCAAGCTCCCTGCAGCGTTCCAGCAGCCTGCTGATTCCTTCGGAGCCCCCTACGTCAGCGGAGGGACTGACAAAGATCCTTGTCACGGATTCCGGCGCACAGTTTATCAGCTCATAGGTCAGCGTGGCCCCCAATGTGTACGATACACCAAGTTCATGCTTATATCTCTGAATCTTCATAACCGCCGCCTCCCATGCTTTTCTGCCCGCCGTTTCTCATTTCCGTTCTGCGTTTCCTCCGCTACGTCCCAATTCTTGTTCGGAATATTCTTTCGGATTTTCATAGCTCCTCTGCGTCCAGCACCGTAAAACCGTTCTTCCGAAGCAACCGGGCAAATACTCCCTGCCCCGGGATCTTTTTCCCGGAAAAGGTTCCGTCATAGATCTGCTTCGCCCCGCAGCTGGGGCTCCGGGACTGGAGAATCACAAGCTCCACTCCCTCCCGCTCTGCCCTTTCCAGAGCGAGCCCTGCACCCAGACGGAATTCCTTGTCCACGTTCCTCCCGTCCCGGGATGTGACCACCCCGTCCACGATCTCCGACGGCACTCTGGGCACGGGCAGCCCGCCCAGAACCTCCGGACAGACGGAAATGACCTCATGCCCCTCCAAAAAGGCATGCACTCTCTCGCTGTAATTGTTTCCGCCGTTGTATTTACAGTTCTCTCCCAGCAGGCATGCGCTGACCATAATTTTCATATCGACACCTCACAGCCGAACCAAGGCCGTCTTCTCACAGAGCCTTCTTTTTCCACCTTCCCAGACGGTAAAAAAGGAATGTTGCCAAAGCGCCCAGCACCCATGAGACCAGAAGGGAAATCCATAGGCTCTCATACCGTCCCTGCGGCAGTTCCTCTGTCTTTGTCAGATAGGTAAGGCCGTAGGCCACCGGGACACGGATTGCCACGGTGGTCAGCAGAGAGATCCACATAGGCGTTACCGTGTCGCCGGCCCCCCGCATGACTCCCGACAGACTCTGGGTCACTGCCATGGCGATGTAGCCCACTGCCAAGATCTTCATCATGTCGGCGCTGAGCCTGGCCAGCTCGTCCGTATTGGTAAATATCCCCATAAGATAGGGGCCGAACAGCAGGATCAGTCCCGTGATCACAGCGGATGTACACATTGCGATCAGCGTACCCTGTCTGGCTCCCTGCCTCACCCTTTCCAATTCCCTTGCGCCCACATTCTGTCCCGCATAGGTAGTCATAGCCGTTCCAAAAGAGAAATTGGGCATCATGGCAAAGCCGTCTACTCTCATGATGATGACATTGGCCGCAATGATCATCTCTCCGAAGCTGTTGGTGAGAGACTGCACCACCACCATGGCAAGGGAGAAAATCGCCTGTGTAAGGCCCGAGGGCAGCCCAAGACGCAGCACCGTCATTATATTCTGCCGATCCGGCATCAGATACTGTGCCTTCATATCAAACAGTTCCGTCATACGCCTCAGCTTTACCACACACAGGACAGCCGACACCACCTGTGCGATCACCGTGGCCAGTGCGACCCCGGAAACCCCCAGTCCTAAGCCTGCCACGAACCACACGTCCAGTACGATATTGATCACTGTGGCAATCAGTAGGTACACCAGAGCCGACAGAGAATCTCCCAGTCCCCGCAGCACACCGCAGAGGATATTATAATAGGCAAGCCCTGCAATTCCCAGAAGCAATATCATCAGATAAGAGGTACACCAGTCTATCAGAGACTCCGGCGTGTCCAGCAGCACCAGCAGAGGGCGGATGGACAGCACCCCCACGATCATCAGCAGCACGGAAGCCGCTGCCGTCAAGGTGATGGTGCTTCCTATGGTCTTTGACAGATTCTCCCTATCATGGGATCCGAAATACTGGGACACCATGATGCTGGCACCCATGGATATCCCTACGAAAAGCACCAGAAGCAGATTGAAGACAGGGCTTGCGCTTCCCACTGCCGCCAAGGCATTGTCTCCCACATACTTTCCAACTACAATACTGTCAACCGTGTTATAAAGCTGCTGGGCAATGTTTCCGACCAGCATAGGAACCGTGAAGATCACGATTTTCTCCCATGGCCGTCCCTGCGTCATGTCCACCTGACCGAACAGTCGAGTTATCTTTTCCCACATAATCAATCATCTCCTCTTAGCGTATGATTGCTATTGTAGACGATTATAAATAAATGCACAAGTCCCTTTTTTCAAAAGTTACAAGGCTGAAAGTCACAGGGTAGCTGCAGG
>CANOFQ010000370.1 GCA_947565325.1 uncultured bacterium | reverse complement strand
GTCCTGATATTTGTTTCTGTTCTTCCTTTGCATGGTACATTCCGTCATACATACCCCGAACCGTACTCTTTCGGTATATCCTCCAGCAGAAGTTCCCTGCTCCCATCCATTTTGTACAAGTATGCGTTCACATGGCCCGCACCGTCATAGACAGCCCAGATCTGCACCGGCTCATCCTGATAAAACTGCATATTAAGAAACGAGGCATAGACATCTCCATTGGCGCTGGCCACGTCATAGAACGGCACCTGCTCTGAATGAATTTCATAATACTCCGGCTCTTCGTTCTTTCCGCAGCCTGCGAGGCAGGCCATATACAAAAAAACTGTAGCTAAAAGATGTAACTTTATCTTACAATTCTTTTCTCTCATTATCATTTTACTCCTTTATAGCCAAACTGCCCCCAGACATATACCGACTATACAAAATATCCGGCCATAGACATAAAATCCACAGCCGGATATATTCTGCTATTATTACAACAGTAATATAACATTAATTACCGCCGCATCTTTGACAATTACTCTATGTACCCACAGTCAAGGCAATAGAATCTATAGGGCGGCTGTGTAGCCCCTCTCAGATTATGCTGCTCATAACCAATCTGCTCCTTTGTACGTGTTTCCACAAAAGGACAATTTGTATGCGCCGTACATCTCCACAAATGCCAGTCATAAACAGCATGATATTCACTGTTCGACTCTTCACACCAAGGCTCATTTAAAAGCCCCAGATCTTCCACTGGATGTGTTACGTTGGTTGACTTGACAGTCACCGCCTGCCTGCCCTCCTGCATCTTTGCCTCCGCCGTGCTCCCCATAAAGGATGTGGCCACCGCCAGCGACAGCGCCATTGAAAGAATGACTTTTGCTGCTCCTTTTCTCATATGAAATTCCCTCTTTCTGCGCAGCAGATTGATTTGTGTAAACTACATAGAGTGCGCAAGTGCTGCGCCGCTGCGCCGCTGCGCCTCCATGTGCCGCAATACAGACATCCCCTGCAGATCTCATTTCCCAGCGGCCGCTGAAGCAATCCTGAAACGATCCGTATCACTTGTTGTCATTATAACTCACCTTGTCTTAAAAGTCAAGTGGGTAATCTATATTTCTATCTGAATTGTGTAATATCTTCACTTTTCTTCACTCTACCCTCACTGCATCCTCTCGTCCAGCAGAACCTGCACCCGGTTGTTGATGACACCAATCGTCTCATCAATGCTCTTGACTCCGCCGAAGTACCCTGCCGCCTCCTCGTAGATGATGTCCAGTAGGGGCTTGATCCGAATGGGGGTGAACCGGGCGTCCTCCAGAACCTCCTTCAGCTCCTCGATCCTTTCATTCGTCAGCGGATAATAATACATCTCAGTATCATTCCACCTGACTACATTGCTGCCACTCGTCCAGAGCCCCCTTCCCTTCTCATTGAGCATCGCTCTGTCAAAGCCTGCCTTGCCGGAAGGGTATCTCGACACGTCATTCTTCACCGTCTGCCTGTCCCCCAGAGCAAAACGGATGAACTCCCATGCCCCCTCCTTATGAGCGGAATTAATATTGATCGCCGCCACACATTCAGGATCCGCAGCGGCATGGCACCCGTCATCAAACAGAATGCCCACCTTTACTTTCCCGCTTTTCTCCAGAAGCTCGCTGTCCAGATACTGGTATGTAGAATAAATTTCCTCTTCCGCCAGCAAGAACCTTTTATCCTCCGCTCCGCTTCTCCCGTACCGCTTCGCCGCCTCCAGTATCCCGGCAAACAGCTCCGTGCCGAAATCGCAGGTTTTTTCCTCCCAGTCCACCATTCCCCAGAGATCCTCTGTACCCATTAAGAGCCGTTCCAGGACACCCTCTGGATCGGCTGCGCTCAAGAGGGCATCATTCCCTTCCCATGCAAGCAGGGCCTCTACCAGCGTCCGGATATCCGGATCCTTGTTTTCCCCCAGTACCGCAGCATCCATCAGGATACTTCCATGTCTGAGAAAAGACATATTAAGCGAAGCCCCATATATCTTCTCTCCGTCCCGCCAGCAGTCAAAAACACAGGGAAAAAAGTCATCCCTGTTTAAGCCTGAGCTCTCCAGATAAGGGCTCAGGTCTGCAAACCCGCCCTGCTCAATAACGCCATAGATATAATCTGCAAGCACATTCCCATATAAAATGTCCGGCCCCTCCCCCGAGGCGATCTCCACGCTGGTCTGTCTGGCGTAGTCTTCCCAGCGGCTATCGTCAGCCCCGCATTCCTCCACTATCACATACCATTCTTCACTCTGTTCATTAAAGCTGCTGATGCATCCCTTGAGCCATACATCATACACAAGGTAGGTTCCCCGCAGAACCAAGACCTCCCTTTCCTCCCCGATGGCAACCTTCCGCAGCGTTTCTACGATCCCGCCAGCGCCCTTGGCAGGCGCAGCGCTTTCTGCCTCCAGAAGCTCAAGGCTCCCGTCCCCACACATCCGAAAATCCCATACGCGATAGGAGTTTCTGTGATTTCTCCCATAGCTGGTTCCGGCAAAGGACCAGATCTCCTCCTGCGTCCCCTTCTCTGGGTCAATTTTCTGGACTCCCTTTTCTGTCAGACAGAGCAGACCTCCGTCCCCGGCCGCCACATATGTCCCGTAGTCTATGGCGGAAACGGCACTGTTAATCTTAGTGAATTCTCCCGTGTCCGAAGCCATCTCGTACACCCAGTAGGTCAACGAGCCTTTGTCATTTTCCACACACTTTCCATATAGCCTGCCGTCCTCCAGCTGGCACAGCTTCTCAATTGAAAATATGCCAAAATCAGGCAGAGGCTGACTGAAGAGCTGTTTCCCGGCAGGATCCACCTTGACGATGTTTTTTTGATTCGCAGCCCAGTAATAATAATTCCCGCCCTTGTCCACTTAGCCTGTATTTCGGGACCTTTGCTGGCGGTCTGGGCTGTTTCCCTCT
>CANOFQ010000369.1 GCA_947565325.1 uncultured bacterium | reverse complement strand
GGGTAGACCATGAACGCCCCCAAAAACAGGATTGCAGGAAGAAGGTACAGCCAGCCCTTCAGGCCGGCGATTTTTTCTAAAGTGATTTTTTCCCTGGACATTCTTTTTTCCCTTTTTATATCGTCGTTGCTCATGCCAGCTCTATCCTTTCCTCTGTCCTCTTATCGAACAAGAATACCTTGTGGGGCATGAGAGCGAACCGCACTGTCTGTTCTCCTGACGCAGCGGAAAGCATCTGTTCCACATGGATTCCGTTTTCTGCACTGATGATGGCACGGATGGCAGGGGTTTCGGAAGCACTGTTTCTTGAGACCACGCTGATATCCCTTCCCATCACCTCTATGCCGTTCAGGCTGCAGCGCAGAGGGCCCTCAGCCTGAAGCAGAAAACCCTCCGGCCTTACGGCGGCATAGACCTCCCTGTCCTTTCCGGCGTCGCTTCCCTTCAGCTCAAGAACCGCATCTTCTCCTATGTACAGCCGGCCCTTATGTATTCTCCCGCAGAACACATTGATAGGAGGCGTGCCGAGGAACTTGGCCACAAAGAGATTGGCGGGGCTGTCATAGACCTCCTGCGGCCTGCCGATCTGCTGGACGATTCCCTCCTTCATAACCACAATCATATCGGAGATGCTCATGGCCTCCTCCTGATCATGGGTCACGAAAATGGTGGTGATTCCCGTTTCCCTCTGAATGCGGCGGATTTCCTCTCTTGTCTGGATCCGCAGCCTTGCGTCCAGATTGGAGAGGGGCTCGTCCAGCAGAAGAACCCGGGGCATCTTCACAAGGGCTCTGGCGATTGCCACCCGCTGCTGCTGGCCGCCGGACAGTTCGCCGGGTTTACGGTCCATCAGCTCCTGGATCTGTACCAGCTTTGCTGCGGAAACAGAACGTTCCAGCATCTCCTGTTTTGACAGCTTGTCCTTTCCCTTCAGGTTTCCCAGCGGGAACATGATATTCTGCCGCACTGTCAGGTGGGGATAGAGGGCATAATTCTGGAACACCAGACCGATTCCCCTTTTTTCCGGCGGGAGAGTGGTGACATCGTCGTTCCCGAAGAAGATCCTGCCACTGGTGGGCTTCTGCAGGCCGCTGATCAGATTCAAGGTCGTGCTTTTGCCGCATCCGGAGGGCCCCAGCAGACCGATGAGCTTCCCGTCCGGTATCGTAAAGGTGAAATCATTGACAGCAATCACGTCCCCTTGCTTTTTCTTGTCGCGGTTTGGAAATTTTTTTGTCAGATTCTGTAATTTTACTTCCATCTCGGCTCCAATCTGCGCATTTCTCTGCGCATCCGTAATCTGGACAATACTGCGCACTTCTTCGCACACACGTAATCTGGAAATATTATACCGAAAAAAACGGGAATTGTCCAGTGCCGTAGGACAGTTGCGAAACGGAATAAAGCATGGTATAATATTGACACAGAAGGGCGCAGTGTCAGCTTCTGATTCAATGTGCGCCGAGGCGCACGAAAATTTGGGATAATTTATTCAATCGGTTCATTCCGGATCTGTTCGGAGTTTTGTTCCGGATCTGTTCGGGCATTGTTCAGGCGCATGGCATTCGGTATCCTTGTCCATGCAACAATGGAAGAAGGAATATCCATAGGAGAGAGTATATGAAGCTTCGTATCAGGTTTAGGAAATATGGGGCCGTCCGCTTCATTGGGCACTTAGATGTAATGCGTTTTTTTCAGAAAGCCATCCGGCGGGCCCGGATCGACGTGGCCTATACCGCAGGGTTCAGCCCTCATCAGATCATGACCTTTGCCGCACCTCTGGGGGTAGGATTGACCAGCAACGGTGAATACATGGACATTGAGGTCAATTCTATCACTTCTTGTCAGGATGTGCTGGAAAGGCTGAATGGGGCCAGTGTGCCCGGAATAGAGATCGTGTCTGTAAAAGTGCTTCCTGAGGGAACGGGAAACGCCATGGCCAGTGTGGCTGCCGCCGCCTATACAGTCCGTTTCAGGGAGGGAAAAGAACCCAGGACGGACATCGGGGCGGTTCTTCCGGATTTCCTCGCAAGAGAGCAGATCGTCATTACGAAAAAGACGAAAAAGGGAACCCGGGAATTGGACCTGAAGCAGGGTATTTTTTCTCTGCAGTATGCTGACGGCGTCTTTTCCATGCTGGTGGATGCATCCAGCAGCGGAAACATCAAGCCCGGGATGGTGATAGAAGCCATTCTGGCCCAGAGCGGAGAGACACTGCAGGAGAATGCGCTGCAGATCGTTCGGGAAGATATGTATATGAAATACGAGGGAATGGAAAGAGGAATATCCATGGAAAGAGGAATATCCATGGAAAATAAGAGATTTGTTTCCCTTGGCGGGATAGAAGAGAGCGGTGGGGAGGAGACGATATGAGCAGAAAAATCCTGCCGAAGGCCTCTGTGTCGCTCACAGAGGAGGAGCAGCTGCTGCGCAGGCAGGACAGAGGAAGGCTTCTGTTCACCACCTATCGGGAACGGCGCTGTGCGCTGTATCTTCAGGACAACCGCCTGAGAGCGGCTTCCTTTTTCCCGGAATTTCCCAGTCGAATCGGTGCCATCTACATCGGCAAAATAAAAAACATGGTCAAGAACATCAATGCCTGCTTCGTAGAGATCGCAGGCGGCGAGATATGCTTTCTGTCCTTATCTGAAAAGAATAACATCAGGGATACTGTCTATCTGCTGAACAGAGATTATGACGGACGGCTGATGGAAGGGGACGAGCTTCTTGTGCAGGTGACAAAGGATTCTCAGAAGCTGAAAAAGGCATCTGTCACAGCTCAGATATCTCTCCACAATGATTATTTTGTATTATCGCTCGGCAGCAGGAAGGCTAGCTTTTCCGCTAAGCTCAGTGATGAAAAGAAGACTCCAGTCCATATGTCCTGCGTTCCGCTGCCGACATAAAACGATTTATATCTTGTACAAAAGCACCTTTTTCAAGA
>CANOFQ010000368.1 GCA_947565325.1 uncultured bacterium | reverse complement strand
CGGGATTGTCAGCTATATTAAGAAGCCCTATCAGCCTGATGTCGTAAAGCAGGTGATCATGACGAAAGGGATACTGTTCATGACGTTCTGTGGCTTTAATTGCTGCAGAACCTCAAAGCCGTCCATCGTTGGCATCATGTAATCCAACAGAACGATGGCGATGGAGGAAAAATGACTGTTCAGCAGTGCGATGCCGTCCTTGCCGTTGCCGGCCTCCAGAATCTTATAGTCTTCCTGAAACATCTCGGCCAGAATTGCCCGCTCGATCATGTCATCTTCTAAAATCAAAATCGTATCTCGTTTCATAAGCTGCCCACACCCTTTTCACCTTTATAGTGTTACCATTTTAACGTATTGCACGGCATTGCTGTTTTATAGCGTCACCATCACGACTTTTTTGTTTCGAAGCTTGAAGATCACTCTCTTTACCTCGCTGTTCAACAGGAACTTCATCGTGTTGATAATGATGACGCTGCCCTCGTGGGCGATTCCTTTGACGCAGACCGGCATTTTCATGTTCTGGTCCGTCATGTTGGCCAGCTTGGAGATCTCTGCGTCCAGATCAGCCAGATCGTGGTTTTTCGACAAGATGGTGGCCCGGACCTTCTGGATCAGATCCTGCTGCCCTTCCCTCTCCGCAGGAGGGATGCGGAGGATTTTCCGCCAGCTCATCTCCAGCGCCGCCAGCTCGGCCAGAAGCCGTTCCCTTTTCTGGGTGCGCAGGGCCTGCTCTTTCTCATATAGGCCGTTTCTGCCGATCTCCAGAATGGTCTTCAGATGGGACTTGTTTCCGAGGTTGAAGGTATCCACCCCCTTCACGGCACAGATCCTGCCGCCCAGAAGGACACCCTTGCTGCCGGACACGATCACCCTGCCCATGGTGTTGATGTAGCTGTTCATGATGTAATTGGCCTTCACGTTGCCGGCGGCATTGATGTTGGCGGCCTCGAAGAAGCTTCCAGAGACCTCCCCTCCGGCCTCGATGTAACAGTCATGCTTGGAGCAGCTGCCCTTTTTGATCATGATATTGCCGCCGGCGATGAGGTTTGCGGTCTCTACGTTGTGTTCGATGATGATGTCCCCCGTCACCTTGATATATCCGCCGGAATAGACGCTGCCGATGACATACACGGAGCCGTCCACCTCCAGCTTGCCGGTGACGGCTGTCACGTCCTCCCGGACCACCAGCATATTGGTGATGATAATCTGGCCGTTGACATACTCGAACTTGCCGTTCATCTTGGAGATATAGGTCACGCCGTCGGGGGCGATGGTGAAGCCCTCTCCCCGCAGTGGCGGCTTCTCCATGCCGTTTTCCGCATGGATGGTTTCCCCGTATATATTTGTCCCGTCAATGCCCTTTCCTGCGGGATGATAGACAGCGATAGTTTCCCCTTCGTCAACCATCTCAAAAGCTTCTATATTTGCGTAGTCGACTCCGCCGTCAGGAAGGGGCGCAGGAATGCGGGGCAGATCCAGCCTCACGAAGAACTCGAACCAGCCGTTCTCGCCTCTCTGGGCCGAAATTCCCTCTGCGATCAGAACCCTTTCACCGGTTTTTCCTTTCTGGAGCATGTCGGAGATGGCGTCAGGCAGGATTCCGTAGACGATCTTCCTCCGTTCCAGATCGCTGTAGATGTCCTCCTCCGTGACCGAATTGTCGGCCAGCTTAGGGATGAAGGCATAAGCCTTGTTGCCGTTTTCTTCGATGGAGATATCGAACTGACTCACCCGCCGGGAACTTCCGGGGTTCCTGGGGGATTTCTTTTCGACGGGATCAAGGGGCATAGGCTCTGTGCTCTGCTTATGGTCGATCATGCTGAGGCGCATTTCCCGCATGTCCGTGGCGGAATGCACCAGTCCGCAGTAGGAAGACACATCAAGTCCGCTTTCCAGCCCCAGCCGGATCTCCTTCATCTGGAAATGGCTGTACAGAGGGTTGGAATAGAGGGACGTGTCCAGCTTCTTTTCCACTCCCAGCCGAAGCTCCCGCATCTGTCTCCAGTTGTATTTAGAATCGGCAAAGGCGGAAACATCCAGCTGCTCGCTCAGGCCTATCCGGATCTGATAGATCTGGGGGGCGCACATATCGTCCTTCAGCCAGTCGTCAAGAGGCAGCCGGTTCAGCAGGGAGATACGGATCTCTTCAAGGGCATCGTCCGTGAAGCCTCTGCGCAGGTAAGGGATCAGGTCGATCTCGGAATAAAAGGAAAGGCGGATCTGTTTCATGGTGTCGTAGCTGTAGGCAGGATTCGCATACACGGACACATCCACCTTATCCTTCAGGCCCATGCGGATCTGCTCCATCTGCAGCCAGTTAAAGTCGGGATTAGCGTATATGGATACGTCCAGTCCCTCCTCAGCACCCAGCCGCAGCTCCTGATTCTGGGCTTTTTGGTATTCTGCATTTTCTGTCATGGGGAAACGCAGCTCCTGCTGAATGTCGTTTTGAGGGTTCCCGCCCGAGTCCCGGGCTGAATTTGTGCCGGAATATATGGGGTTAGGATTTAAGCTGTTTGGATCTGAGTTGCCAGAGCCCGACTTGTTTGAATTAGGATTGCTCATTTTTTTGTACCATACTTTCCCTGACAGTGCGAACGGATTACGCTTTCATCAAAATATGCATTTGAGCGATATGCGTTTATGCACGATAATGTGTCTGTACAACATTGCGTTTGTGCCGCATATACATTTAGATGACAAATGTACTGTGCCGAACAACATATGTCCGCCCAGAACGGCACAGAATCTCCTCTGGCAGTTTCTGGAGCATATATTGTAAATGTAATAGGATGAGGTTGAAACAAGGATACTATAACGATAAATGCAAGAAGAAAATCCCATTTCCGTAAGATCCGCTCAATTAACGTCATTATATCAAGTTTGCTGCAAAAAGTCTACAAACAGGAACCCAAGGTCTACGGTGGGCACGGTAACGGAAATATA
>CANOFQ010000367.1 GCA_947565325.1 uncultured bacterium | reverse complement strand
CTGCTCCTGATGGGGTCGATCCGGTCCTCCTTCTTCCTGACAATCGATCGAAATATCTCCTGAAGCCTGCTCAGGGTCATGTCCCCTATCAGCTCCCCATAGTCAACGGGAGGCTTGTACAGCGCCACCTCCGGAGGCAGGCTCTGGACTCTGTACAGGCTCTTCTGGGCATCCACCTGACGATCCCTCAGTTCCAGAGACATATACTTGTACATCTTGTACTCCAGGAGCTTCTGCACCAGCTCCGCCCTGGGATCCTCCTCTTCCCCCTGCTCGTCCGTCTCCTTTGGCAGCAGCATCCGGCACTTGATGTCGATCAGAGTTGCCGCCATCACCAGAAACTCGCTCATGATGTTCATGTCGTCTGTCTCCATCTGCCGGATGTACTCCAGATACTGCTCCGTGATCTCTACGATGGGAATATCGTAGATATCCACCTTGTTCTTGTCGATCAGATGAAGCAGCAGATCCAGCGGCCCCTCAAAGACCTCCAATTTCACAGGTATCGCCATAGCATTCCTTTCTTCTTGCGCCTCGTTCCACGGCCCAAGGGCCATTCTACCGTTTTTTTCCTTCTATTTCAAGGCGAAACTTACGTTCGCTTCCCTTGTGGCCGGATGCCCGGCTCATATCTGCTTCTCCCTGCGGCCGGCGGTCCGGTTTACGCCCCCTCCCCCTTGAAATCCACCACCCAAAGCTCCGCCGGATTAAAGACACGTATGGGAATGGTATGACTTCCCAGCCCCCGGCTGAGCACCATGACGGAATCCCCATGAGTAAAGATTCCCCCGTCATATTTCGGAAAAAGCCGCAGCGCCGGAGAGAGCACCCCCCTGCCCAGAAACGGCACCCTTGCCACCCCTCCGTGCACATGGCCTGACAGAACCAGATCTGCCCCCCATGCAGCATACTGTGGAAAGAAATCGGGATTGTGGGCCAGAAGCACCGTGTATCTGTCACGGGGAGCCTGTCCCATAAGCCCCGGAAGATAATCCGCAGCCATCTCCAGGATCCTGAAATGCTTATAGAATCTCTCGTGGATCTGCGCCCCGTAGATCGAAAGCCCGTACTCCGGCAGCTCCGCATGGCCGTTCACGAGAGGCTCTATGCCCAGCTCCTTAAGCGCCTGCCCATATCTGTCCGCCATGTCCCCGTAGGTTTCCGGATACAGCCGCAGCCTATGCTCATGGTTGCCGTTTCCGTAATAGACGGGATAGTCCTTTACCAGCTCCTTGAGCAGCGCCAAAGCAGTCTCCATAGAGGCATTCCTCTTTGCGGTCAGAAGATCCCCCGCAACCAGCACAAAATCCGGCTGCTGCCTGCGGATAGCCGCAAGCAGCGCCTGATTGTTCTTCCCATAGCGCTTATTGTGCAGATCCGACAGAACTACTGCCCTGCAGTCCCTCCTGATCCGTCCGTCCGTCACCGTATGTGTCTTCACCACAAAGCGGTTGCTGTCATAGAGAATCACCCAGAGCAGCGCAGCTGCCCCGATTCCCGCAATCGTAATCAGCACATCCATTCTTCCGTCTCCGTTTTCACTGTTTGATAAATGCTGGTTTTTGCCCCTGTCAGTATCACGCCCGCCCTACAGCAGGAAGAAGCCCATGATCTTCCGGAAACAGTCGCCGTACCCGGCCTTATCCACGCTCTCCGTGAACACCACGGGCACACTGCCGATCTCCGCTCCGTTCAGCAGGTACCTCACCTGACCGGCCTGTGCCCCCTCCTCCACGGGAGCCTGCACCGTCTCCGGAAGCTCCAGAGCCTTCTCTATGCCGGACAGGTCGCTGCCTGCGGTATCCAGATACCGGAATTCCCCCTGATACCTTATGCCGGCCTCCTGCGCAGTGCCGCCCTCCACCGCAAGAGGCGCCAGCTCATCCTTATTTTCATCCACATATAAATGACATACGCCAAAGCCATATGTAAGCAGACGCTGGGCATCCCCGAAGCGTGTCTTGTAATCAGGTGCGCCCATGACCACTGCGATCAGATCTATGCCGTCTCTGGAGGCCGTGGCCGAGAAACAGTATTTCGCCTTGGAGGTAGAGCCCGTCTTTAGCCCTGTGGTCCACTGATACTGCTTCAGCAGCTTGTTGGTGCTGCTCAAGGTGAAATTGGATGTCCCCTGTCTGGTCTCGTGGGTGATGTCCTCCATCCAGATGGTGGTGTAGTTGAATATGTCCGGATACTTCGTGGTCAGCTCCCGGGACATGGTCGCCACGTCACGGGCGGAGGTATAATGGCCGTCCGAGTCCGTCAGTCCGCAGCAGTCCTCAAAATGAGTGTCCGCCATGCCAAGCTCCGCCGCCTTCTCGTTCATCATGGCCACGAAGGCTTCCTCGCTGCCGGCGATATGCTCCGCCGCCGCCACGCTGGCGTCGTTGCCGGAGGCCACCGTGATGCACTTGATCAGGGTATCCAGCGACTGTACCTCCCCCGCCGCAAGATACACCTGAGATCCGCCCATGGAGCTGGCATACTCGCTGGTGGTCACTTGATCGGCAAGACTCACCTTTCCCTCCTCTATGGCCTCGAAGATGAGCAGGAGCGTCATGATCTTGGTAATGCTGGCGGGGCTTCTGCGCTCCGTGGCATTCAGCTCATAGATCACCTGCCCCGTGGAGCTTTCTATGAGGATCACTGAGGGGGAGGACACCGCCACATCGGCCTTTGCAGGCAGAAGCGCCGTCAGGCTGAGCATCGCCGCAAGAATCAATGCCGTAAAAGATTTCTTTCTGAACATAAAAAATGCCACACTCCATATTCCGTTTATGTCTATAGAATATGAAAATGCGGCTGAAAATAGTACTGCATGAATACAAAATCCCCAGCCGCTGGACCGGGGATATGTCGTTTAGTTATATTTACGCTTTCTGGCTGCCTCAGACTTTTTCTTACGTCTGACACTCGGCTTCTCGTAATGCTCACGCTTACGGATCTCCTGCTGG
>CANOFQ010000366.1 GCA_947565325.1 uncultured bacterium | reverse complement strand
GTACCAGCTCGACCTGATTAGCCTATAGCACAGTGGATCTTCTTCGGAGCATCCGCAGTCTGAAGGCACGGGAACAGAAACCCTGCCAAAGAAAAGCCGGCGTCACTTATATTTTGGCGCCCTCCCTCTGCAGGGGAAGGGCGTTTCTGCGCCTCCTGCTGACGCCGGTCCATCTGCTGTCGGAGCCTGCGGCGCATAGCTTCCGTACCAGCCTGCTCAGACACCAGAACATGGATTCCGCCGCAAAGGCGAACACTGCCGTGAGCAGGAGGCAGAGCGGAGACAGCGGGCTCATGGCGAACAGCTGGCTCAGGAGGAAGCAGCACAGTGCCAGGCCGACCACGTTCAGCCCGAGGATCCCGTATTTGATGCGGTTGAAGGGACGGCTGATCTCGATCAGCATCAGGAAGCCTACCATGGCCAGCAGAAGCGTGGAGGCAGTGGAGATCTGGTTCTCCGGAAGAGAGAGCATCTTGCCGCAGGCAACGAAGGTGCAGACGATGAACACGTCGGTCAGCCCTGCCGGGAGGGCCTTCAGCATGATGTTGCGGATAAAGCGCCCCTGGATCCGGTCCTTGTTGGGCTCCAGAGTCAGGAGGAAGCCGGGAAGCCCTATGGTGAACATGCTGATCAGGGAGATCTGGGAGGGCTCCAGCGGGTAGGTGATGGTGGAAACGGCGGCAAACAGCGCCATCAGCAGGGAAAAAATGTTCTTCACCAGAAACAGGCTGGCAGAGCGCTGGATATTGTTCACCACATGCCGCCCCTCCAGCACTACGCTGGGCATGCGGGCGAAGTCGGAGTCCAGCAGCACCACCTGGGCCGCCTGGGCCGCCGCCTCGCTGCCGGAGGCCATGGCCACGCTGCAGTCGGCGTCCTTCATGGCAAGGATGTCGTTCACCCCGTCTCCGGTCATTGCCACGGTGTGTCCGCATTTCTGCAGCGAGCGCACCAGAAGCTGCTTCTGTGCGGGTGTCACCCGTCCGAAGACGGTATATTTCTCTGCCGCTTCCTCCAGTGCAGAGTCGCTGGTAAGGAGGCTGGCATCCACGTAGCTTGCGCTGTCCGGGATTCCGGCCCGCTGGGCCACCTCGGAGACGGTCTCCGGGTTGTCGCCGGAGATGACCTTCACGGCCACGCCCTGTTCACGGAAGTAGTCGAAGGTCGCCCTGGCGTTTTCCCGGATGGGGTTGGCCAGCACCACGTATCCAAGGGGGATCACGGCTTCCTCAGGGCCGGAGGAGGCGGGACCGGGGATCCTCTTTCCCAGAGCCAGCACTCGGTAGCCCCTCTTCAGGAAGGGCGATATCTCGGACAGTACGGTGTCATAGGGCACAGCCGGGCTGCATGGCAACGCGGAAGGACGTGGCGCTGCGGAAGGACGTGGCGCTGCGGAAGGACGTGGCAGCGCAGAAGTGTGTGGCGCCGCAGAAGGGTCTAGTACCGCCGAAGTGTGGGGCGGGGCGGACTCCTGCCCAAGGGATTCCCCCAGCACGAACTCCGGTGCGCCCAACAGGTAGCAGCCGTCTCCGAAGGTGACGGCGCTGTACTTTCTGGAGGAGGAGAAGGGCATGACGGACAGGGGCCGCTTTGCCTCCGCCCCGTGGGCAGACTGGGCGGAAACGGCCGAAACATGCCTCCGGATGGCCTGCATGGTGGTATTGTCGTCCTGCACGGCGGCGGAATAGTCCGCCAGAAGCTCCTCCAGCATACCGGGCTTAAGGGTGCCCTGAGGATTATGGCGGCTGGGAAGGAGCGAGACCACCTCCATTCCCGGCTCCGTGATGGTTCCCGTCTTGTCTACACACAGCACGTCCACTCTTGCCAGCGTCTCGATGCTTTTCATGTCATGCAGCAGCACCTTCCTTTTTGCCAGACGGATGGTGCTCAAAGTGAGGGCGAGGGTGGTCAGCAGGTAGAGGCCCTCCGGAATCATCCCGATGACGGCGGCCACCATGGACACGATGCTCTTCTGGAAGCTTTCCTGATTTATAAAGTAGGCCTGACTGAACAGAACCGCCGCAACCGGCAGGATGATGATACCCACCCATTTCAGCAGCTTGTTCAGGGAGCGTATCATCTCGGACTGTTCCCCGTCCCCCATAGCCTTGGCCTGAGCGGTGAGCTTGGAGATATAGGACTCGTTGCCTACCTGCTCCAGCCTGGCGTAGCAGCGCCCGGACACTGCGAAGCTGCCGGAGAGCAGGCGGCTTCCGGCCTCTTTCCTGATCTCGTCCGCCTCTCCGGTGAGGAGGGATTCATTTACGGAAATGTCGCCTTGTATCACACTGGCATCAGCACAGATCTGGTTTCCTGCGGTGAGCAGGATGCAGTCGCCCTGAACCAGCTCCTCGGAGGGGATACGGATCTCTCTGCCGTCCCGTATAACTACAGAATAGGGTGCATTCAGCATATTCATCTTGTCCAGTGTCCGCTTTGCCCGAAGCTCCTGCAGAATTCCTACCCCGGTGTTGATGACGATGAGGGGAAGGAAGGTGAGGTTCCGATAGGAGCCTACCATGCAGAGCAGGACTGCCAGAATCACGAATATCAGATTAAAATAGGTAAACAGGTTCGAGGATATGATTTTTCGGACACTCTTGCTGGTATGGATGTCCGTCTTGTTGGCAAGGCCTTGGGCGGCCCGGTCCGCAGCCTCCTTGGAGCTGAGCCCCTGGGGAAGCCTGTCTTGTGTGTTCATGATTTTTCTGCCCATTTCCATTACTTCTCTGTCCATCTTGTCTCTCTGTCCATGCCTTTCCTGAGTCAGAATGATCCGCTGCAACTACAGTATCATTAGTATAACAAGCTTTTCTAAATATGACTCGAAATAAACCTAAAGGAATTATGAAGATATTCCCATTTTTTCTTAATGAATAATATTAAAAATGAATAATATTTGAATTGTAAAAGACTGCGGAATATATATTCGCTGATAATCCTTTGCTGAAAAACAGGAAAATGTATTATAAACCTGAATTATTCATGCCTGTTTCACCAATCATGGCAAAGGCCGCATGATTACT
>CANOFQ010000365.1 GCA_947565325.1 uncultured bacterium | reverse complement strand
TTTCCGTTCCGAGACTGTTTTATAGTTCCGTCTCTCCTCTTCAAGCGCCCTTTTCCCCTCTATATATCAAAGTCGCCGCTGCCGCTCATCTGGGCCTCGTAGACCTCCCGATAGATCTCGTTTCCTGCCAGCAGCTCTTCATGGGTCCCGAAGCCGTTCACCTGCCCGTCATGCATAACGATGATTTTGTCTGCATGCTCCACGCTGGATATCCTCTGGGCGATGATCAGCTTGGTGGTGCCGGGGATGGCTTCCTTGAAGGCCTTGCGGATCTTTGCGTCCGTAGCCGTGTCCACAGCACTGGTGGAATCGTCCAGAATCAGTATCCTGGGCTTTTTCAGCAGGGCCCTTGCGATACAGAGCCGCTGTTTCTGGCCTCCGGAGACGTTGGTTCCGCCCTGCTCTATGTAGGTGGCGTACCCCTCCGGCATCTTCTGGATGAATTCGTCCGCACAGGCCAGCTGGCACGCATACCGGCATTCCTCCTCCGTGGCCTCCTTGTCTCCCCAGCGCAGGTTCTCCAGAATGGTTCCCGAGAACAGCACGTTGTTCTGCAGCACCACCGCCACCTGATTTCTCAGCGCCTCCATGTCGTAGCGCTTCACGTCCACGCCGCCCACAAAAAGCTCCCCCTGCGTCACGTCATAAAGCCTGCTGATCAGATTCACCAGACTGGATTTTGCGCTGCCGGTGCCGCCGATGATGCCGACGGTCTCCCCGGAGCGGATCTCCAGATTGATGTCCTTGAGCACAGGGGCTTCCGCATCCTTTTTATAGCTGAAGGAGACATGGTCGAACCGGATGCTGCCGTCCGCTACCTCCATTATAGGCTCCTTAGGATTGGTCAGATCCGCCTTCTCCTCCAGAACCTCGCAGATCCGTCTGGCGCTGGCCGCCGACATGGTGATCATGACAAAGATCATGGAAAGCATCATCAGGCTCATCAGTATGTTCATACAGTAAGTCAGCATATTCATTAGCTGTCCCGTAGTCAGGCTGTCCTGCACGATCATATGGGCCCCCAGCCAGCTGATGGTGAGGATACAAGTGTATACCGTCAGGTTCATCACCGGATTGTTCCATATGACGATCCCCTCCGCTTTGCAGAATATCTTATAGATATTGTCGCTGGCCTTCTTGAACTTGCTGATCTCGTAGTCCTCCCTCACATAGGCCTTTACCACCCGGATGGCGGACACGTTCTCCTGAACGCTTTCGTTCAGCGCATCATATTTGGGGAAGGCCTGCATGAAATGCTTCGTGGCCTGACTCACGATCAGGGCCAGCACACAGCCCAGAAAGATCACTGCGACCAGATACACGCTTGCCAGACGGGGACTGATCACGAAGGACATGATCATGGCGCAGATCAGCGTGGTAGGCGCCCTCATGCACATCCGCAGAATCATCTGATAGGCATTCTGGATGTTCGTCACGTCCGTGGTAAGCCTTGTCACCAGCCCCGACGTACTGAATTTGTCGATGTTCGCAAAGCTGAAGGTCTGGATGTTCTCATACATGGCCTTCCTGAGGTTTCTGGCGAATCCGCCTGATGCCCGGGCGCCGTACTTGCCTCCCATGATGCCGAAGGTCAGACTCAGCAACGCCGTCACCACCATCAGCGCACCGATCAGATAGATATGGTTCATGTCTCCGCTGCCGTCGTTCCCGTTCACGCCGTTGTCAATGATGGACGCCATGAGCAACGGGATAATGGTTTCCATGATCACCTCGCCGATCATGAAAACCGGAGTCAGAAAAGAATCTCTCTTGAATTCTTTCACTTGGGCTCCCAATGTTTTCAACATCTGAACAACACTTCCTCTCTTACTTTTTCTCGTTTTTTCTATTTTTTCTGCTTTTCCGGATCTCTGCATTTCTGAATCTCTGGATTTCTACTTTTCTGCATTTCTACTTTTTGCATTTCTGTCTTTCTGTATTTCCATATTTCTGTCTTTCTGCATTTCCATATTTCTGTCTTTCCTATTTATTCCTGCCTTTCTTATTTATCTTTGCTTTTTCCTGCTTATCCTGCCTGCCACTTCCTACTTATCCTTGTCTTTCTCGCTTTCCTCATCTACGCTTTCCTCGTCCCCGATGCCTTTTCCCATGTCATCGGGGGGCATACGGTCCTCCTCTTCTTCCCAAGGCGGCTCTCCCAGCTCCATGTCCAGCTCCTCCAGATTCTTCTGAAGAGCCTTAAGCAGTCTGCGCAGCTCCCACACCTCCTCGTCAGACAGCCCCCCCAGCATCCGTCTGTCCATCCTATCCATATGGGCTTCGATCTGCCTATGGTTCTGGTAGGCCTCCTCTGTCATCTGTATCCTCTTCAGCCGTGCATCCTTATCCTGCGCCCGGCGCACCACGAGGCCGTCCCGCTCCATGACCTGCAGCGTGTTGGTGGCCGTGGCACGGGAAATACGGAATTCCTTTTCAAGGTCTCTCTGGTACACCGGTCCGTCTCTGTGATGGAACAGATAACCCAAGATTCCTCCCTGCAGCTGGCTTCTGGGGCCCTTCTCAAATTTCGGCGAGCTCTTATGAATAATCTGCCTGATCTGATTATGGATTTCCCGCAGCATGAATGAGACCTTCTTTTCGTGTTCCCTCTGCGTCTTCGGTTCCTGCTGACCCTGTGCCATAGCGTTTTGCTCCATCCTATCTCCCCCCATCCCTACAATACCCACCTCATTTTCCAAGACCGTACCATTCTCTGGAACAGCTGTCCTTTGGAACAACTTGCCCTTGGAGTAACTGTCAATTTGAGGCATCTGTCAATTTCGATAATAACAAAAATGTTAGTGTGCTAACATTTTTGTTAGCACACTAACATTATACCATTCCATCTAAATTGTCAATCCTAAAAACGAAAAAATCACAAAAAATTCTTGGATAAAAAATCCGGCTGAATTCTCAAGCTTTTGAAAACAGCTCAACAGCTCATTTCTTCCGTTCCTGCTCCAGCTGTGCTTTGAGCGCAGCAATCAAGGAATCCTTTTCATCAATTTCGAACAAGGTGCAACTGTCATA
>CANOFQ010000364.1 GCA_947565325.1 uncultured bacterium | reverse complement strand
GGGAGCATTTCGGATTTCGAGCCGCAGCCTCTGATCATACGTTCCCATCATGGACCCTATGCCATTGTCACCGTGGGAAGGATCAACAATGGGGACAAACTGGTGCAGGAACTGTTTTCCAACGGGCATACCCATTTCATGGAGATGAGCGGCGGGGAGGTCAACGCTACGGAACTGGTGGCATCCATCATTGACCAGAAGGACAATCTGGTTGAGGGCATCCGGTATGCGCAGGAGGTGATAGAAGGCTCCATGACCATGCTGATCCTGACGCCCAAGGGGATTTATGCCGCAAGGGATGCACTGGGCCGGACTCCCGTCTCCATCGGCAAAAAGGAAGGGGCGCACTGTGTTTCCTTTGAGAGCTTTGCCTATCTGAACCTTGGTTATGTAGCGGAGAGGGAGCTGGGGCCCGGTGAGATCGCCGTGGTGACTCCCGAGGGGGTGCACACGCTGGTGCAGCCGGGAAAGAATATGAAGATATGTGCCTTTCTATGGGTGTATTATGGGTATCCCTCTTCTTCCTACGAGGGCATCAGTGTGGAGAGCATGCGCTATAACTGCGGCACGCTGCTGGCGGACAGGGACGATGCGAAGCCGGACATCGTGGCCGGAGTTCCGGATTCCGGCATCGCCCATGCCATCGGCTATGCGAACAGATCCGGGATTCCCTTTTCCAGACCCTTTGTCAAATATACACCTACATGGCCCAGGTCATTTATGCCGACCATTCAGACCAGAAGGGATCTGATCGCCAGAATGAAGCTGATCCCGGTGCAGGATCTGATACGGGGAAAGAGTCTTTTGCTGATAGATGATTCCATTGTC
Source organism: uncultured bacterium (assembly GCA_947565325.1). Taxonomy (GTDB): domain Bacteria; phylum Bacillota; class Clostridia; order Lachnospirales; family Lachnospiraceae; genus Acetatifactor. Next base: position 2,210 of record CANOFQ010000364.1, on the reverse strand, counting down.
AGGGGGACGCAGCTGGGTGAGACTACGAAATTCTTGTATCAGAGCGGAGCCAGGGAGGTACATATCCGCCCCGCCTGCCCGCCGTTGCTGTTCGGCTGCAAATATCTGAACTTCTCCCGGTCGGCCTCGGAGATGGATCTGATCACCAGAAGGATCATGAAGGAGATGGAGCAGGAGGGCAGGACACTTGACCTGAAGTATTATGTGAATCCCGATACGCCTGAGTATGGGGAAATGGTGGAGCGCATCGGCAGAAAGCTGAATTTCACCAGCCTGCGGTACCATAGGCTGGACGATATGATAGCGTCCATCGGGATCGGCAGGGACAAGGTGTGTACCTACTGTTGGGACGGCGCAGAGGGAGAAGCCTGACGGCAGGCCTCCGGATTTCCGTCAGGGAATAAAATCAGACAGAGGTGTGAGATGTATGTTACGGTTAGTTTATGTGGTGACGGTTTCGCTGCCTTTTGTGGTCTATTATATCTGTAAGGCAAAATATATCGAGAGGCGGGGAGAGAGCTTTTCAGAGGAGAGGCGCTATAGGATGGCCCGCAGATGTATTTCTATCATGATGCACAACGGGAGGATCAGGACGGAGAGCCACGGTCAGGAGCTGCTGCCCAAGGAGGGCGGTTATATCATGTACGCCAATCATCAGGGGAAATATGATACGCTGGGGATCATGATCTCTCATCCGAAGCCCTGCACTATTGTCATGGACGCTTACCGTTCCAAGCTTCCCATCGCAGATTCCTTTATCGATCTGGTGCAGGGAAGCAGGCTGGACAAGAGCGATATGAAGAATCAGATGAGGACGATCCTGAAAATCTCCGAGGAGGTAAAGGGAGGGCGAAGGTACATCGTTTTTCCGGAGGGCGGCTACGACCACAACCATAACGATCTGCAGGAGTTCAAGGCGGGAGCCTTCAAATGTGCCGTGAGGGCTAGGGCGCCCATCGTGCCGGTGGCGCTTGTGGACTCCTATAAGCCCTTCGGGCTGAATTCCCTGCGGAGGGTGAGGACGCAGGTGCATTTCCTTGCACCTATATATTATGAGGAATATGCGGGGATGAAGACCGCAGAGATAGCAGAGCTGGTGAAAGCCCGAATTGCCGCTACGGTGGAAAGGCAAGTGAAGGGCGGGGCGTCGTAGAGAAAATTAAGCAGGCCAGATGTAAAGAATTATGTATGAACAGCTTCTAAGTTCTATAGGAAGGGCCAAGCCACATAGAAAAGATCGAGCATCATAAAAAGGATTGGAAAAGATGTCATGGAAAACATCCCCCCCAGACGGCAGAATGCGGTCTGAGAGGGATGTTTTTTGTTGTTGGTCATAGTACGGGAGCTCCCGTCAGCAGTTCGTATGCCTGCAGGTACTTGCGGATGGTTTTCTGAACCACTTCCTCCGGCAGCGTCCAGTCATTGCCGGGATTTGATTTGAGCCAGTCTCTGGCAAACTGCTTGTCAAAGGAGGGCTGGCCGTGGCCGGGCTCATATTCATCTGCGGGCCAGAACCGGGAACTGTCGGGGGTCAGCATCTCGTCTGCCAGAACGATGTTGCCCTGCTCGTCCAGACCGAACTCAAACTTAGTGTCAGCGATGATAATGCCCCGGCGCAGGGCATACTCTGCACACTTCTGATAGAGAGCCAGCGTATAATCCCTCAGCTTCTCGGCATATTCCTGCCCCTTTCCGGGGAAACGCTTCTCCAGATAGTCTATGCTCTGTTCAAAAGAGATGTTCTCATCATGTTCACCGATCTCCGCCTTGGTAGAAGGGGTGTAGATAGGCTCCGGCAGCTTGTCGGATTCCCGCAGCCCTTCCGGCAGGGTGATGCCGCAGACGGTTCCGTTCTTCTGATAGCTTGCCCAGCCGCTTCCGGTTATGTAGCCCCGCACGATGCACTCTATAGGAAGGATATCCAGCTTGCGGCAGAGCATGCTGTTCCCGTCGAACTGCTTCTGACGAAAATATTCAGGCATGTCCTTTACGTCCACGGAGATCATGTGGTTGGGCAGGATATCCCTTGTCATGTCGAACCAGAACCGGGACAGCTGGGTCAAAACGGTTCCCTTTTTGTCCACATGGTTGTTCAGTATCACGTCGAAACAGCTGATGCGGTCGGTGGCCACCATGATCAGCGTGTCGCCGTTGTCGTAAATTTCGCGTACCTTGCCTTCTTTGATCGGCTTAAGCTCCTGCATATCTGA
>CANOFQ010000363.1 GCA_947565325.1 uncultured bacterium | reverse complement strand
AGTGAACCGTCACTCCGAGAACGGCGGTTTCAGGATCACCATAATCCCAGCTCAAATACGGACTTTCTAATGCCAGTAAAAGCGCAAAAGTCGCCCCTATAGCTATGCACAGCGAGACAAAAAGCCACTGTAGAATTTTTTTGCCGATGTCTTTTCGCTGTGCAAGCTGCAGGTTTATCACCTCCAGTTTTGCGGAGATCGCTTTTAAGTCATCCGCCTCCGGCGCAATGACGTTTTCCCCAAGCAACGTACTCACGGGTGTTTCAAGCACCTCCGACAGGGAGATCAGCGTACCGGCATCGGGAACCGACAGTCCCTGCTCCCATTTAGAGACTGTTTGCCGTACCACGTTCAGCCTGACAGCAAGCTCTTGCTGAGAAAGTCCTTTTGATTTTCTGATTGCTTTCATATTTTCGTTAAGCATCCGGGATAACCTCCTTTTTTCAGTTGTTGCCACTATTATAGGCAAAACTGCCCGTTGCCACAAGCAACGCATTTTAACATTCCTATGTAAAATGGCAGATTCCGGCTTTCTCAGTCCGACGCTTTCCAAGATGCTCCTTTCGGCAGGCAGAACAAGTGCATAGCATATCTCTTTATCCGTTCTTAGCCCCCACGTTCGCCGTGGCCACCACGTCCACGCCGCTGCCGCAGACATTTCTCAGGGCCACGTCCCCCATGGCCACCGGCGCTTCCAGTTCAACTGCCTTCAGCTCCCGGATACAGTCCATGATCTGTCCCTTGGGAATATCCGAGACGGTCTTCACGGGAACTACCGCCAGCTCTCCCCCCTTCACCCGCACAAGGCTGGTGACGATGCGTCTGGGATCCGTCAGCTCCTTTCTGGCATAATCTGCCCCTCTGGGGCAAGTGTTCCCGGTGATTGCCCGAATCTCGCCGCCTTCCATCTCCACTGACACACTGCAGCCCAGAGGGCATCCGATGCAGGTCAGTTCCTTCTTTTCCAGATTTGTTGCGTTTTCCATGAGCCATCCTTTCCGACTGATAATCCGGCTTCTCCCAGCCATCTTTTCCGACGGATAATCCCGCTTCTTTCAGCCATCCTTCTCCGACGGATAATCCAGCTTCTTTCAGCCTTCCTTCTCCGCCCGAGCTGCTTTTCCTAAGCCTTCTTCTCCATCTCGGTCTTTTCCGGTCAATAAACCTCTTCACAGCGGGCAGCGGGGAACAAAATGAATCCTCCTTCCCGATCGCTGAACCACTGTCTATCTGTCGAGCGCCTATTGCATCAGGCGGCTTCCTAAAGCAATCATCAAAAAACGATAATGCGTTTCATAAGGCAGAAGCAGATGCGAATTTGACTCTACCATCGTTTTGAATTCATCAAGCGAAATATATCTTACTTCCCTTACTTCATTATCGCAGAACGAATACTCATCTATGGGAATATCCGCTCTATAAAGAAACACATCATCAATCTCATTCTCAAGGTATCCGTCAATCCCGCCATACTCTCGACAAGAAAATAGATATTGAAGTTTTGACACATCTATATTTATACCAAGTTCTTCACGCCCCTCCCTCATGACAGCTTCTAAGGGAGCTTCCCCAGCCTGAACATGTCCTGAAAAAGAAATATCCAGCATATCGGGAAACATAACATGACCGCTCCGTGTCTGCATCAATAGTTCCCACTTGGAATTCATGATCCACACACAGACACCTCTATGAACAAGCGCTTTTCTATGTGCTTCTTCTTTCTCTTCCCTTTTGCCGCTTTTTTGCCCTAGCTCGTCGTAAATATCGATGAATTCCATATAACAACCTCTCTGCCGTCAGTCCGCCACCTGCAGGCTGATCTGGCACAGCTCCGAAAGACCTTCGATATCCGCCTTCTTCAGCACCACCTGCTCCATCTCACCCGGCGCCAGCATCCTCTTCTTCCGGCTGCTTATCACCCTTCCGTTCAGGCATACCTCCAGCTTCTTGTCCCGGTATACATTGTCCACCCGGAACCGTATCAACTGCGTGTCTCCCATCCTGTCGGGATCCAGTGAGGCGGGCACCGTATAGCGCACGCCGGAACCGCTGCGGACCGAAACCGCCTGCCCCTGCGACCGGGGCCGCAGGCTCCCCTGCAGATAAGCCGCCGCCTTCCTTCCTGCCTGCGCCGCCTCCTCCGAGACATAATCCACCAGATCATGGACATGCAGCACGTTGCCGCAGGCAAACACCCCCTGCACGTCCGTCTCCAGACTCTCGTTCACTAAGGGTCCGCCGGTAGCGGGATTCATGGCAAGGCCCAGCCTGCCTGACAGCTCGTTCTCCGGAATCAGGCCGCAGGAAAGCAGCAGGGTATCGCAGGGGATTTCCTCCTCCGTGCCGGGAATGGGCCGAGAGTTCTCGTCCACCCTGGCGATGACCACCGCCTCCATCCGCTCTCTGCCCTTGATGTCCACCACCGTGGTCCGCAGCCGCAGAGGAATCCCATAGTCGTCCAGACATTGGACGATATTGCGCTTCAGGCCGCCGGAATAGGGCATCAGCTCCGCCACCAGCTTCACCTTGGCCCCCTCCAGAGTCATGCGTCTGGCCATGATCAGCCCGATGTCCCCGGAGCCAAGGATCACCACTTCCCTGCCCGGCATCCGCCCCTCCATGTTCACGTACCGCTGGGCCGTCCCGGCGGAGTAGATGCCCGCCGGACGGAAGCCCGGAATGTTCAGCGCTCCCCGGGGACGCTCCCGGCAGCCCATGGCCAGTATCACAGCTCCTGCATCTATGGTATACAGTCCTTCCTCCCTGCTCATGGCTGTGACCAGCTTCCGGCCGCAGCCGCTCTCTGTCGAGCCACATAAGCCCGGGCTTTTGCTGGACGGTGCTGGGTCATTCTGGTTTGGCAATTCGCTGTCCGGTGCTGAGTCACCCATGCCCGGCACCTCGCTGCCCAACGCCAGTCCATTCAGGCCCGGCAATTCGCTGTCCGGTGCCGAGCCACCCATGCCCGGCACCTCGCTGCCCAGCGCCAGTCCATTCAGGCCCGGCACCTCGCTGCCCAGTGCCAGCCCATTCAGGCCCGGTCCTTCGCCGGAC
>CANOFQ010000362.1 GCA_947565325.1 uncultured bacterium | reverse complement strand
GGCATTGCTCCAACAGCGCAGGGATTCTGGAAATGCCGGAGGCGAACATGGATATCCATCTTCTGGACATCAGCGTCTCCACGAAGGAAAGCCCCTCTCTGTCCGGTCTGATGCCGATTCTGTTCATCCCGGTCTCCACCTTGACATGTACCTTCAGCGGCCTGCCTGCCCTCCTTGCCGCCTCCTCCAGTGCATCCACGTCCCCCGGCGTAAACACCGTGGGGCGGATCTCCTCTCTGGCCAGCATTTCATAGGAATACGGAAATGCATAGCCCAGTATCACCACCGGCTTCCTGATTCCGGCTGCCCTGAGGGCATGAGCCTCCTCCGGCGTAGCCACCGCAAAGCCGAACATATAATCCAGCTCCTCCAGCCTGCGGGCTATGGGCACGCCGCCGTGGCCATAGCCGTCCGCCTTCACCACCCCCAGCATCCTTGTTCCCTCCGCCGTGTTTTTGTGCAGCTTCTCCGCATTCTCCGCTATGGCGCCCAGATCCACCTGCGCACACACCCGCTGACAGCTCTTCAGCCCGTTCTCAAGCCTGGCCTCCCCAGCTTCCATCTGATCTCCTCCCCTGCGATTGTTTCTGATCCTTCTTTGGACATTCCTTCTTCCATGGACGTTCCTTCCTCCATGGACGTTCCTTCTTCCATGGATATTCCTTCTTCCAAGAACGGCTTTTGCGACGGCTCGGAAGCTATACATTTGTACTGTGCATTTACAAGCTCGTTATGTTCACCGGTTTTCTTCCGGATACCGCTGAACCCGGTTAGTGACGATAGTCCCTGCTTCCTCCGCACTTTTGCTCCCATTAAAATAGTATTCCTGTTCCGGCCGGATCATGTTCATATCCGATATGCTCGGCGATATCTCCCGCCATACATGCATGCTCCCCCCTTATGGCCGCCGCTGCGTCTCCCGCCCTGCCGTGGACATAGGCTCCCACTGCGGCCGCCCGGAAGGCGTCCATGCCCTGAGCGAGAAGCCCTGCTATGATGCCGGCCAGTACATCGCCGCTGCCCGCAGTGGCCATGCCGCTGTTTCCGCTTAAATTCACACAGATGCCCCTGTTCTCCCCGCAGATGAAGGTTCTTGCGTCCTTGGCCGCCACCACGGCATGAAGCTCCTCCGCCAGCCTCTTGCCGACGGCCGGCAGATCCTGCCTGCATTCGGCCACGGACTTGCCCACCAGCCTGCCAAGCTCCCCCACATGAGGCGTAAGGACGATCTTCCTTCCTGCTTTTCCCTGTTCGGCCAGACGCTCTCTCCACTTGGGATGCGCCGCCAACAGGTTCAGCCCGTCGGCATCCAGCACAAGGGGCTTCTCCCCCTCCCGGACCACCTGCTCCAGACAGGAGAACGCCGTTCCGTACTGCCCCGCTCCGGGCCCCATGGCCACCACGTCCGCCCAGTCCATGTCCGACGCAAGATTTTCCGGCACCGACAAGAGCGCCTCCGGCACTGCGCACTGCAATATGATTCTATTGACTTCAGGGGTGACGATCTTCACCATCCCCGCTCCCGACCGATAGGCCGCCTTGGCTGCCAGAACGGCGGCGCCGGCCATGTTCTCGCTGCCTGCAACCAGAAGGACCTTTCCGAAGCTTCCCTTGTTCCCGTCGTTTCTCCTCCCTGGCATCAGCTCCGCCACAGGTTCGTCAAAGGCATACATCTCCGGCTCCATTCCGAAAAAGCTCCGCTCGGATATGCCGATGTCCGCCGTCCTGACCTCCCCGGCAAACTCACAGCCCGGATACAGCGCCAGTCCCCTCTTGCAGAAGCCGAAGGTCACGGTCATGTCGGCCCTGACCCCGCAGCCCCATATCCTGCCCGTGTCGGAATCTATGCCGCTGGGCAGGTCCAGGGCCAGCTTCCATCCGTTCCTCCTCCGAAACGTCTCCACGGCCTCCCGGTAGACCCCCTCTACCTCCCTGCACAGCCCCACGCCGAAAAGCCCGTCGATCATGACTCCGTACTCCTGCCGCACGGGCTCCTCCACGAACTTCACCGGATATTTTTCCAATATCCGCATCTGCTGTCTCCACTGCTCGGTAGCCTTCTCCCGATCCCCCACGCACCAGACTTCCACATTGTATCCTCTCTCCGCCAGAAGCCTTGCCGCTGCAAGCCCGTCTCCGCCGTTGTTTCCCGTTCCGGCCATGACCAGCACATATCTTCTTCCCTGAATCCCCGCACAGTGCTCCTCCACTGCCTCCACTGCGGCAAGAGCCGCCCGCTCCATGAGGACGCAGGCCGGAATCCCTATCTCTTCTACGGTGTTTTTATCATACAGCTTCATCTCCGATGCCGACACATAATATTTCATATCAAACCCCTCTTTCCCTGTCTGCCATCAGTTCCCAAAAAGCAAAACGGGCTGCACGGCTTTAACCATCCAGCCCGCCTCGCAGCCATTTTATGCCCCTTCATTCGTCTCCGGCCCCTCCCCGGGCTCCTCCGGATTATACTTCATGTCAAATATGTCGATCACCTCTGCGCCGAACACATCATGCATATAGGAGTATATGGCATTGTTGCGCTGCTCCATCTCCTGCTTCCTGATCAGACGCTTCTTCAGCTCTATCCGCACCTCCGTCACCCACTGGGCAATCTCCTGAATCCCCTCCGTATTCTCATGCATGGTTCTGTAGCAGTGCTCCATGGTGGCCAGCATCAGCTGGAAATTGGCCTGTTCGATCTCTTTGGGAATATCCAGAAGCTCATCCTGACAGCCGTCCAGACGCTCATTGCAGTCCTCCACCAGCTTCTTGTTCTGCTCTATCTTCTGGGAGGCCTCCTCGTTCCCGTCCTGATCGGCCTCGTCCACAAGGGAGACGATCTCCTCCATGAGCTTCTTCTTCAGACGCTTTATGTTCTTGACGTCATTGTTCAGCTTGCCCTGACGCTTCAGGAGCTTGTTCAGCTCATCCTCCAGCTCGGCTGACGCTTCCCTCGCCTCCTGAGTCAGCAGCTTATACCACTTATTGTCCAGCGTAAGTATCGGCACCCTCTTCCCCTGAAGGGCCTGTCTGAATGCCTCCTGCCTGTCTGCCTCTC
>CANOFQ010000361.1 GCA_947565325.1 uncultured bacterium | reverse complement strand
CGAGCAGATAACCCCATCCCTGCAGCTGATGAAGTCCTTCCACTGCATCCTCCAGATACACAAATTCTTCCGCCTTGTACAGATAGCGCTTCTCTACATTGATTGTCCCGTCCCGGTCCAGAAACACCGCCGGCCGCAGCCCATTCATGACTCTATTAATTCACAGATGATATGCCCGATCATTATATGTGCCTCCTGTATCCTTGCCGTGCATTCACTGGGCACAACAATTGAAATATCAGCCAGATCCTTGATTTTACCACCGTCTTTTCCAAGAAGGGCAATCGTTCGTCCCCCGATTTCCTTTGATTTCAGAATCGCCTGAAAAACATTCTCCGAATTGCCGCTGGTGCTGATTCCAAAAAGGACATCCTCGGGCTTCATCAGGCCCTCCACCGCTCTGGAAAACACAGAGGCATATCCGTAGTCGTTAGCCACTGCCGTCACCGCAGCTACGTCCGCATTCAGAGATACTGCTGCCATGGCCCTGCGCTCCTTCTGAAACCTTCCCACAATTTCGCTGGCCAGATGCAGAGAATCCGATGCCGATCCCCCATTGCCGCAGAACAGAACCTTTCCCCCTTGCTTCAGAGCCTTCCGAATCAGATCCGCGGCCTCTTCTATCAGCGCCAAGAGCCCTTCATCTTCAAGAATTTTTTTCTTTACGTCAATACTCTCCCCTATGCGCTCCTTCACCAATTCCATCGTCTGTCAACCTCTCTGTCTGTCTTCATTCTTCCTTCCTTGTGTCCTTTTTTGCCTTCTCTCTGTCTTCCTTCTGTCTTTTTGTCTGTCTTCTCTCTATCTTCCTTCTTTATATTCCCATTTCTGCTGTGCCCTGCGTCTCTTCCTTGTGCTCCCCCTGCATTCTCTCAATGATGCCCGTGGTGGATTTTCCCTGAAGGAACGACAGCACCCGAACCTCCCCGCCGTTCTCTGTCACTTCTTTTGCCCCTGCGATATCCTCCGCCCGGTAATCACCGCCCTTTACAAGCACGTCCGGCATGATCTTCTTTATAAGCTCCAGCGGCGTATCCTCCTCAAACGGAATAACATAGTCCACATCCTCCAATGCGGAAAGCAAGGCCACTCTGTCACCGAGAGTATTTATGGGTCTTCCGGCCCCCTTCAGCCTTTTGACGGAAGCATCCGTATTCACTCCTATCACCAAGATATCTCCCAGCCTTTTTGCCTCCCTCAAATATGCCACATGCCCCGCATGGAGAATGTCGAAGCATCCGTTGCTGAACACGACTCTGCATCCGGCCCGCTGCTGCTCCTTGAGTCTCTCCAGACCCGCTGCCTGATAGAAATCCAGACGCTTATCTCTCTCTCCCTTCCCTGTGCCCCCCATGGCTCTGGCAACCTCTTCCGGATATATGATACTTGTGCCGACTCTGGACACCTGCAGGCCTGCGGCATAATTCGATATCTCCATGGCAGATAAGAGATCCCTGCCCAGAACCATTTCCGCCGCCAGATATGCGATGGAGGTATCCCCTGCCCCTGTCACGTCATATACCTCTCTGGCAGCGCTTGCCACCTCCTTGGCCATATGCCCCCGCTCAACCAGGAGCATCCCTTCTGCGCCCAGAGTGGTCAGCACATACCGACAGCCGGCCTCCCCGCACAGATATTCAGCAGCGGCTATTACCCCTTCCCTGCTTCCCGTATCCATACCGGTCAGATCAGACAGTTCCTTTCTGTTCGGCTTCAGAAGAGTGGCATTCCTGTATTTCCGGAGGTGCTTTCCCTTTACATCTGCCAGAACCGGAATATTGTTTCTATTCGCAAGCCCGATCAGCCTCTGGGATATCTCTTCCGTCAGGAATCCCTTTTCATAATCCGAAAGCAGAAAAAGGGCATATTGTCCTATGTTTACAGCAATATCGTCAATTATATGCCGGGCCGCCTCCGGCCCAACTGCGCTGACATCTTCGGTATCCACCCGAACGATCTGCTGGTTGTTGGGCCCTATGTACCGCAGTTTGCTTGTGGTCCGGCGGCCATCCATTTCGCAGAGCATCCGGGTGCTTACGCCCCGGTTCTCCAGAAGAGCCCTTAATGTTTCAGCAGTATCATCTTTCCCGACGACGGCGCACAGATCTACGGGAACGCCTATGGCGGCTATGTTCACGGCCACGTTCGCCGCCCCTCCGGGAACGTTTCTATTCCTTCCCGTCTCCAGAAACACGGGCACCGGCGCCTCCGGAGATATCCTGTCTACCCTTCCGAAATGGTATATATCCAGCATCACGTCCCCGATTACCAGTATTTTTTTCATGACGCACCATTCCTCTCCCCACTGGCTAAAGCAAATGTCTTGAATATTGCTTCATATGTTCGTCAATCTGTTCCATTACGCTTTCCGGCGTAATCGAATACATACATTCAGGCTCCCTCATCCCTCTCGCACATCTATTGACATCGGAATACAGCCCCCAGCAGTTATGACATGTGCCTGCCTGAATGTTGATGTTCTGCTCGTATCCATAGTATTCTTTCACCGTCGGACCAAACAGTACGGCACATCTTGTGCCCAGCTGCGTCGCTATATGCACAAGGCCTCCTTCAATGTCTACATGGAGCATGGAGCCCTTTAATATGTGAACCGCCAGCCGGAAATCGGCTCCCAGAACGTATCTGTCAGCCCCTGCCAGTCTTTCGGCTCCCTCCGCTCCCAGCTGAACAATATTTATATCCGGGTACCTTTCCCTGAACAACGCTATCAGCCTCTCAAAGCCATCCTTGCTCCAGGACTTAGCCACCATGCGGCCGTCCGCACAGTCACCGTTTCCAAAATTCACCGTAATGTACCTGTCCAGCCCTAATTCCAAAAAAGCCGGTTTCCAGTCTTGGTCCAGCGGTATGGATACCTTTTTGTCATGAATGTGAAACGCTCCGTTATAGTTAAATCCGGAGTATGCGTTCAGGCCCTGATAGAGCCTTCTCACCATGGTAAGATGAACAGGGGTGGCGATATCGGCATTTTCCGCTTCGGTTTCTGCCTTCAGCTTGTCCACGCATTCCACATTTTTAGCTTTCGCATTTTTTACGATCTTGTTCAGTTCTTTTTCTTCCA
>CANOFQ010000360.1 GCA_947565325.1 uncultured bacterium | reverse complement strand
CTAAAATCAAATATGCCTTCATATATGCTCCTAACCCGGACAAGCCGGAAGCAAAATTTTTCCATTTATCACAGGATTTCGTTTTTAAGCACCTATCTACATTTGGGGGCGTGCCAAGGAAGCTCCCCCGGGTTTCACGCCCCTGCAAGTATTTTCTGATGCCGTTTTTCCTGTCTTACGTTCCTAGCCTTCCGTCACTTGCCGGCTTCCCCCGCCATCAGGTCACGGTACCACCGAAGCGCCTCCTCATAAGCCTCGCTCACCGGCTTCACGTCGATCTTCGCAAGAAGCAGCTGTCTCGACACATCCTGCCAGCCGGCCGTCTCATAGTGTGTCATCAGCTCCAGCACCGGGGCCAGCGGCCCGCTGTGGCGAATCAGGGCATTCCTGATCTCCCCGGCCACCATGACCATCTCCAGCGCCTCCTCCATGGGCTTCTCCAGAATCACGTCAAGCACCGAGAAAAGCCCCATGAGGAACAGCTCCTCCGCCTTGTTCTCCATGCCGAAGATCCCTGCCAGCTTCTCTGCGAATTTGGCCCGAAGAAGGGAAAGTCTGGTGATCTCGCTGGGCTTGTCGGCATAAAGCTCGTTCACCACTGCCGTGTTGATCCATTTCCTCAGCTCCGCCTGCCCCAGCATGGCCGCCGCATGGCGGATGGTGGTTATGCCCGAGCTCACCGTCATCTTGTTCACCATCTTAAGCAGAGAGATGGTCAGCGCCGTGTCTCTTCCGATAATGTCAGCCGCATCTATCAGATCAAAATTGTCATTATTCACCATGTTCAGCAGCTCGATATAGTTCACCTTCAGGGGCGCCACCTCGTTCTCGCCCTTGGTCACGGGCACCCTATAGAAATGCCCCTCGTAGAGCTGATATCCGCCCCCTGCCTTCAGCGCCTCGAATATTTCCATGTTCTCTATGTTTCCCGCACAGAGCTTGATATTCGGGTACAGCTTGCCGAAGTAGATTCTGGCCTTGTCGATGGCGATCTTGCGGTTGTTCAGGAAGATATAGTCCGTCAGCCTCAGGATGGGCCTATAGCTCTCGAAGTCCGCCACCGCAAGCTTGCGCATGGCGAGCTTATAGCCCTTCTCCTTCAGCTCCCGCAGGCGGTTCTCATACATTTCAATAGGCGGGATCGTATTGTCAATCAGAAAGACAAGCCTATCGTGCGGTGCGCTGCACTGAGCCTCCACATCGGAGAAAACGGATATGTTGCTCACCGGCACAAATATCTCCTTGTCCTCCGAGAGCGTCCCTATCCCCATGCTCTCAATCAGCTCCAGACCCTCCACCGCCGCTGCGCCGTCATACCGGCCCGTGCCCAGCATCAGAGGGTTCAAAAAGAAATTATCCTTCTGGGAAAAGACGGAATATGCCCTTACCGCCATGTTTTCATCGAAAAGAGGTATCAACGCAAGCATCATCGTATCCCACCCGCACAACGCCGTATCCGTTGCCCTTTCTTTGGATTTGCGCCCCGCTGCCGCCCTGGGCCCATCTCTATTTTAACACATCCGCCCAAAATATACCACCCTGGATTTTTCAGCATTGCCCACAGCATGGCCCACGCCAGCTGCCGCTATGTTTCATGGAGGATACTTCTCTTACGGCGCAGCCGGCCCGCCAGAGCCGCCCCCACAACCACAAGGAGGCTGACGGCGCTCACGGCCGCCCCAGCCCGGAGCCCCTGAGGCACATACTTCATCTCAAACACATACTCCCCCGGCTCCAGATCAAAGGCCATCAGGCAGCCTCCGAACAGCACGCCCTCTTTTTCCTCCCCGTTCACCCACACCGTCCAGCCGGACTCGTAGGGCAGGGACAGGATCAGCCGCCCGGCCTCCTCCAGAGTCAGCCTCCCCTGCAGATGGTCGCTCTCCCAGACCACATCCTCCATGTGCCGGGCGGACAGCTTCTCCAGCGCCTCCTCCAGCACCTCCTCGTTCATGCGGTATACGTTGGCCAGAACCTTGGGCGTGGTATCCTTCTCGTCCCCGTTGGTCAGCGTGACGGACTGTCCCTTCTCCAGATAGCCCAGATACAGTACAGCGCCCTTCTTCAGGTCGTTGAATTTCTCCGTCTCCGTGCTGCCGCCCACATAGTCCACCTTTCCGGTTCCGGACGCTGTCAGAATGGCGTAGTAATACCCGCCCTGATCCGCCGTGAACGCCACGTCGTCCCCCGACTGCCTGCTGGTGGCCCGGATAAAGAGCGGTTTCGGGATACCCAGATCGCTCACCATCTGGTTCTGTAGCCGCAGCCCATTGTCCTCGATGCTCTCCGGCAGGTCATATCCCGTGGGAGCCACATAGCCGAAGGGCAGAACTGCCCTGCATTTATAGAGAAAGATATCCCCGCTCTGGGTCTCCAGCGCATAAAGGCCGTTCTCATACTTTTCCGACTCCCCGAACATATACCGAACGTTCAGCATCGCAGAGGTCAGGGCCGTTGCTCCGTCAAACCCGTAATACACCTTGCTATGGCGCATTCCCAGCCTCTTGTACATATCCATCACATAGGAATTCATGGTGGAGGAGAACACGCTGGCCGTGGGATATCCCGTCAGCGTGCCGTCATTCTTCGTCTTCCTGGTAAATTTCTCCAGCCTGTAAAACCCTTCCTCCTGCTGCCTTGTCAGCTCATAGAGGCTTCTGTAATCCTCCTGCTGTCCCAGATAGGCGCTACGGCTCACCGTTCCCACGCTGGTGACATAGGTATTGACGGTACACTCTGCGATCACCGCCGCCAGCGCCACTGCCGCCAGCGCCCTATGGGTACCCTTTGACGTTCTCGTCCTATACAGCCACAGAAGCACCCCGAAGACGCTGACAAAGGCCAGTGTCAGGAGCTTCACTCCCAGTTCAAAATCCTCATGGTCAACAAACTTTTCACAGAACAGAAGAAAACCCGCCGCCCACAGATATCCGTACAGTATCTGCTGCTTGTCCGCCTCCCGCACATGGCTCCATGCGTCATAGCACATGGTCAGCACCAGAAAAATATAGATGAAGGACTGTCTCGCCGGCAGGGAATCCGGGTAGGTGGGGATATGTCCCAGCAGTCCAGTGTTTTACCGGAGGGCATTATGGGGA
>CANOFQ010000359.1 GCA_947565325.1 uncultured bacterium | reverse complement strand
TCTCCACATCAGCTGGATGCGCTGGGGTTCATGCTGCGGTATCTGGAGATCCGGAACACGGATGAGGAGGTCCGTCTTGCGCAGGCCGTGGATGAGTTGTATGCCAGGATCCGGAAGGAGGGGCTGGATTTTCTGTATTCTTCTTATTTTACCACCTGCGGGAGGTTTCTGGATCTTCCCCGGAGGCAGGAGCTGATGGCCGTGATCAACCGCATGAGGGAGCTGCGCTTTGAGGCTGTCAATTTTGAAGCTGTCTTTCAAAAGAGCTTGACAGCCCCTGTGGCGGGGGATAAGATAAAAGAGACATGTGTGCCGGAGCACACAAAGGGGGTGTAAAAAATGAAAAAGGTTCAGGAGAGTTTATTCATTCAGGGCCGGAAGGAGCTGCTTAAAAGGCTGCTTGACCGGCTGCTGGAGCGCTATGCCTATGTGTCGGTTCTGGCGGTAGATTCCAGATCCAAGACATATTCGGTGTCTAAGAGAAACATGGGGGCCGGGGAGAGCGGCATCGGCACGGCCCGGGGTTTTGTGGTGAAGGTGTCCGACGGGAAGCATTATGGGGAGTATTCCTTCAACAAGCTGGACGAGGAGGATCTGGATCAGATCTGCAGGCATGTGGGGGAGCTGATGGAGTCCTCGGACCGGCTGCTGCCGGAGGGCCTGGAGGAAAGAGTGTTCCAGATTCCTTCGGAGGAGAAGAAGGAGTTTCTGGGCAGCACGGATTATGAGATCGATCCGGAGGAGATGGGAGCGGATGCGATTCTGGAGCATCTGAGCCGCATCAAGGAAAAGGGACTGGCCGTCAGCGAGGAGATTCTGGACTGTCATGTAAACTGTGCCTATCAGAAATATACGAAGCTCTTCCTCTCCCGGGACAAGTGCATGGAACAGAATGTCATGTGGATGACGGGAGCGATCTCCTTTGCTGCATCCAGAGGGGAGGAGATCAAGGATTATTACATGTCTTATTCTAATCTGGGCGGGGCGGAGGTGCTTTCCCGGATGGAGGCGGACGTGGAGGCGGGAGCAGAAGTCACCCTGGAGCTGCTGAAAAGTCAGCCTATAGTGCCGGGTGAATACGACTGCGTCTGTTCTCCGGAGGTAACAGGAATGATCGTCCATGAGGCCTTCGGCCATGGGGTGGAGATGGATATGTTCGTAAAGAAGAGGGCGCTGGCGGAAAAGTATGTGGGGGAATATGTGGCCTCGGAGCTGGTGACCATGCATGACGGGGCGGGGGCTGCCCTTGAGACGGCCACTTATTTCTTTGACGATGAGGGAACTCCGGCCCATGACACAGTGGTGATTGAGAAGGGCATCCTGAAGAGAGGCATCAGTGATCTGCAGTCTGCGCTTACTCTGGGTACCGAGCCCACCGGGAACGGAAGGCGGGAGAGCTTTCGCCGGAAGGCGTACACCCGCATGACGAACACCTTTTTTGAGGGCGGGAGCAGCACGAAGGAGGAGATGATCGCTTCCGTCGATTACGGCTTTCTGCTGGAGAACCCCAGCAGCGGCATGGAGGATCCCAAGAACTGGGGCATCCAGTGTATGGTCAATATCGCCAGAGAGATCAGGGACGGGAAGCTCACAGGCAGGATCTTTTCGCCCATCGTTCTCACGGGCTATGTGCCGGATCTGCTGAAATCTATCTCCATGATGTCGGGAGAGGTTCGGCTTGGGGGCGGCGGTATGTGCGGAAAGGGTTACAAGGAATGGGTCAAGGTGTCGGACGGGGGGCCGTATATCAAGGCCAGGATCCGGCTGGGATGAGGAAGAAACTGACAGAAAGGAAGGGTGGTATCTTGATAGAGCAGATCAGGGCTGTCTTGGGACAGCTGGACATTGAACTGTACCGAATCGCGGAGAGCGTGTCGGAGTCCGTGGAATGCTTCTTTATCCGGAAGAAGCTGGATCTGAAAAGGAAGACGGATTTGACTGATTATGAGGTGACGGTATTCAGGCCCTTTGAGAGGGACGGAAAAAGGATGCTTGGTGCTTCGGCTGCCAACCTTCATCCCGGGATGGATGAGGAGGAGATGAAGTCGGTGCTGCAGGCGGCTTATGGCGCTGCGGCGCTGGTCTGCAATCCCTACTATGAGCTGAACGGCGGCAGCCGGGAGGAGCCGGTGCCCTCTGGCAGCAGCTTCGCCGGCAGGAGTCTGGAGGAGTGTGCAAGACTGATGACGGAGGCCTTGTATGCACCGGACAGTCAGGAGGAGGTTTTTGTGAATTCCGCAGAGGTGTTCGCAAAGCATGTAAGGCACCGTATCGTGAATTCTCTCGGGGTGGATGTGGGCTATGAGACCTATTCTGTTTCCGGGGAATACGTGGTGCAGTGTATTTCGCCTCAGGACGTGGAGACCTATCATTCCTTTGCTTACCGGGAGGCGGATGCGGAAGGGCTGCGGCGGGACGTGGAGGAGGCGCTGGCCATGACCCGTGCCAGAGCAGAGGCGGTCAAGGCGCCCAAGGCGGGTGAATATGCCGTCCTGCTTTCCGGAAAGCATATGAGAACGCTGCTTTCTTATTACCTGAGCCGTTCTGCGACTTCCATGGTATACCAGAAATACTCAAATTATCAGATCGGAACCGCTGTTCAGGGGGAGGATATTCAGGGGGATGCTCTGACGATATTGCTGAAGGCGAAGGATCCCTACAGCTATGAGGGGATCCCTATGAAGGACCGTGTCCTGATGGAGGAAGGGGTGCTGAAGACGCTCCACGGCGGCGCAAGGTTTGCCTATTATCTGGGGATGGAGCCCACGGGAAATTACAGATGCATTTCGGTTCCTACAGGCAGCAGGACACTGGAGGAGCTGAAAGCCCGGCCTTACCTGCACATCGTCAGCTTCTCCGACTTCCAGATGGATGATTTCTCCGGGCATTTCGGAGGAGAGATCCGGCTGGCATTCCTGTACGACGGGGAAAAAGTGACACCGGTGACGGGAGGCTCCGTCAACGGCAGCATTCTGGATGCGCAGGGGCATATGTCCTTTTCCAAAGAGCGCTATGGGGATGAAAGCTATGACGGCCCTTACGCTGTCAGGATAGAGGAAGGTATCAGAAAGGGGTGGCGGCATGGAACAAGTAGAACAGCTTCGTA
>CANOFQ010000358.1 GCA_947565325.1 uncultured bacterium | reverse complement strand
TCTGAATATAGCGGGGCACCTCCCCTGCCAGGCAGGCCGAAAGCGCAATAATGCCAGAAAACAGCTGGAAACCTTTCAGGAGTTCCTTCATATGATAAAGAAGGAGCTTTCTTTGGATATCCCTCTCAGGCATTGCTCCAACAGCGCAGGGATTCTGGAAATGCCGGAGGCGAACATGGATCTTGTGAGGGCGGGGATAGCCCTGTACGGTATCTATCCTTCCGAGGAGATGGGCAGGGAGAAGCTGATTCTGAGGCCGGCCCTTTCATTATACAGTCACATAGTACATATTAAGACCATTGAGCCGGGAGAATCCGTGAGCTATGGGGGGACGTTCACGGCAGACAGGAGCATGAAGATCGCCACCATACCGGTGGGCTACGGAGACGGATATCCAAGGGAGCTTTCCAACAGAGGCTATGTGCTGATACATGGAAGACGAGCTGCTATTCTGGGAAGAATCTGCATGGATCAATTCATGGTGGATGTGACAGAGATCCCGGAGGCAGCGGCGGGAGACAAGGCGGTGCTTCTGGGGCAGGACGGCGGGGAGTATCTGGGCGCCGAGGAGCTTTCGGAGCTTTCAGGGCGTTTCCATTATGAGCTGCTCTGCGGTCTCGGCGCAAGAGTTCCCAGAGTCTATGTGGAGAAGGGCAGGATCGTGGCATACGGCGGCAAGAATCCCGTGTGAATATGGCGGTGTGCCCGGCCGGAGAGTGAATTGCGGAAAAAAGATGAATAACTTCCGAGGAGCCGTCAATACTATCCATGAAGAAATAAGCGGAAGGTTGCCGGTCGGGATATGGCTGCGGTATTCTTGGGATGCGGGCAGGGCAGGCGCAGACGGAATGGATGCGAACGGGACGGGTGCAGGCGGAACGGACTTGGACGGCCCCCAGGGGATGCCGCCATATGCCATGACGGGCAGATGGGAGTAGAGATGAGACGAGGAGATGTTTATTACGCAGATTTAAGGCCGGTGATCGGCTCGGAGCAGGGAGGCATCAGGCCGGTGCTGATCATCCAGAACGATGTGGGGAACAAGCACAGCCCCACGGTCATCTGCGCTGCGATCACCTCAAAGATGAACAAGGCGAAGCTGCCTACCCATATCGAGCTGAATGCGGCCGCATATGACATGGATAAGGATTCCGTGGTCCTGCTGGAGCAGCTGCGGACCATAGACAAGAAGCGCCTCAAGGACAAGGTCTGCCATTTGGACGGAGATGTCATGAGAAGAGTCAACAGGGCCCTGATGGTCAGTCTGGAGCTGGATACATAGCAGATGGAGAGAAAGCGACAGACGGAAAAATCAAAGGAGAGGGGTAAGATACGGATGAGAATGTATGATATCATCATGAAGAAGAGGAACGGGGGAGAGCTTTCAAGGGAAGAGATCGATTTCTTCGTGGAGGGCTATACAAGGGGGGAGATTCCTGATTATCAGGCGTCTGCGCTGATGATGGCGGTCTACTTTCAGAAAATGACAGAGAGGGAGACGGTGGCGCTGACCATGGCTATGGCGGAAAGCGGCGACAGGCTGGATCTGACAGGGATCAAGGGAGTGAAGGTGGATAAGCACAGCACAGGAGGCGTGGGCGACAAGACTTCCCTTGCGCTGGCGCCCATGGTTGCCTCCTGCGGGGTTCCGGTGGCGAAGATGAGCGGCAGGGGACTGGGCCACACCGGGGGCACCATAGACAAGCTGGAGAGCTTTCCTGGCTTTGGCACTGCCCTGACTACGGAACGCTTCATGGAGAACGTGAACCGCATCGGCATCGCCATCATGGGCCAGACTGCGGATCTGGCTCCTGCCGACAAGAAGCTCTATGCCCTTCGGGACGTGACGGCAACGGTGGACAATATGTCCCTGATAGCCAGCTCCATCATGAGCAAGAAGCTGGCGGCGGGGGCGGATGCCATCGTGCTGGATGTGAAGACAGGCAGCGGGGCGTTCATGAAGAGAGAGGAGGACGCAAGGGCACTGGCGGAGGAGATGGTGAAGATCGGCAACAGTGCAGGGAGGAAGACCCTTGCGGTGATCTCTGACATGGATCAGCCTCTGGGGAGGACCGTTGGAAACGCACTGGAGGTGCGGGAGGCAATCGATACCCTGATGGATAGGGGACCGGAGGATTTCACCCGGCTGTGTCTGACTCTGGGCAGCAGGATGCTGATGGCAGGAGGCAGGGCCTCTGAGCCGGAGGAGGCGGAGGAGCTGCTGCGGGAGGCCCTTAAGAGCGGCAGGGCCCTAAAGAAGCTGGCGGAGCTGGTGGAGGCGCAGGGCGGTGACAGCAGGGCGGTATACGAGCCGGACAGACTGCCGGCGGCGAAGATACTCCTTCCCGTGCCGGCGCCCAGAGACGGATACATAAGCCGGATCCAGTGCGACGAGGTGGGGATCTGCTCGCTGGTCCTGGGCGGCGGGAGACAGACCAAGGACAGCCGGATCGATCTGTCCGTGGGGCTTGTGCTGTGCAGAAAGGTAGGGGATCCCGTGAAGGCGGGGGAGCCTCTGGCCATGATCCATGCCAACGAGGAGGGGAAAGCCAGAGAGGCCCGGAGCCGCTATCTGGCAGCCTGCGCCATAGGGGACGGCCCCTGTGCCTGTGCGCCCCTGATAAAGGCCGTCATAGGTGCATAGATTCCGGAGTGCGCTAATATAATTTCATATGAGAAAAGAGAATGAACGCATCCAAAAAAGAGAAGCAAGAAAAGAGGCGCTTCTGGATTCCCTGAAGCTGCCCAAGGACATCTGCCTGGGGGCGCTGAAGGTCACGCTGACAGGGAACCGTGAGGCATGGATCGAAAACTATAGAGGAATTCTGGAATACACGGAAGGACGAATCCTGCTTCAGTGCAAAACCTGTCAGGTGTGCTTCGAGGGCACCAGGCTTTCCATCGATTACTACACAAATGAAGACATGAAGATCAGCGGCTGCATCTGCTCTGTGAAATACAGCGATGGATGACCCCGCAGGACGGATGTTCCTGACAAGTGAATCGATGAAAGAGGATGTGCTATGGTTGAGCTGTTGAAATATCCCGGTATGTATTTTCCACCACTTTTGTCATCTCGGCAGTTCTGATGTCCGTGGTGATGATCGTCC
>CANOFQ010000357.1 GCA_947565325.1 uncultured bacterium | reverse complement strand
ATAGCCGTCCTGCCCCAGATAGACTCCGTTGATCTCCTGCCTGCATAGGGCAATGTCCGTATAAGTCTTGACTGCGATCCACTTGTCCCTGCTGACGAACTGATCTGTGACATAGGTCTCATAGTCCTTCATATACTTTCCCCGAAGCAGGGATTCCACGGAAAATTTCGGCCGTGAGGCAAGAACCCTGTTCTCTTTGTCAGAAAACAGTCTGTCCCCCTGAATCAGATCCGCAGCGGTAAAGACCAGCAGGATCGACGCCAGCACTGCAATTGTGAAAATAGCGCTTCTTTTCTCGTTCATATCAGGTTTCTCCTCAAAAATTCCATCTCCCTGCCCCGGCGCCTCTGTCTGCCCAGAGGCTGTCCCTGCCGCCCGGTCTTCCTCCGGCGATCTCCGAAGAAAATCCGTCGTCCATCCGGGAAGGACTGCCTGAACGCCGAATGCGCCAGCTATGACTATAAATAGCACAGTAGCTTAAGGCAAAGCGGAACGGCGTTTACCATAAGATAGCCTTGTCAAAAAGCACAGCGTCCGAAAAACGACATGGGCAGAGCACATCGCACGGAAACCGGCACATTCAGAAACGGAAATACAGAAACGGGTTATAGGACGCCTCCACGATTCCTGCAATGGACAACAGCAGCAGCGCCGCCGGAATCATCTTCTCCCCGAAGCGGCGCAGGGCAATGCCCGCCCCGGTCCGGGAGCCGGCAGCCTTCTCTGCAATCCTGTGGGGAAGGGGCGTAGCACCGATCAGGCAGATGGCAAGCAGCACCAGATTCTGTCTGCCCAGATAGAGGAACGTGTCGTCCAGCACCCCTCCGGCTGCCCCCGTCATGGCCTTCAGATACCCAAAGATCCCCGCAGGCGTCTCCAGTGCGAAAAGCACCCACCCTACCAGCGCCACGCACAGCGTATAAAGAACCCCTACGATCCGGGGCAGCCATGCCAGGACCTTGCCCAGAAAGAGCTTTTCCAGCATCAGCGCCAGTGCGAACCACAGCCCCCAGAGCAGGAAGTTCCAGCCTGCGCCGTGCCAGATTCCCGTGAGCATCCACACCACCAGAATGTTGAAAAGCTGTCTGGGCAGGCCCTTCCGGTTGCCCCCGAGAGGGATATACACATACTCCCTGAACCAGCTTCCCAGCGAGATATGCCATCTGCGCCAGAATTCCGTGACAGAGGCAGAGATATAGGGATAATTGAAATTTTCCGGAAAATGGAAGCCAAGCATCTGTCCCATGCCGATGGCCATGTCAGAATAGCCCGAAAAGTCAAAATAGATCTGGAAGCCGAAGGCAATGATCCCCAGCCATGCGGTGAGCATGCCCAGCTCCCCGAAATCCTTGCCCGACACAAGGGTCCACAGCTCCCCCATGTTGTTTGCCAGCAGCACCTTCTTCGCCATGCCGACGCAGAAGCGCTGCAGACCTGCGCTGATGCCCGTCAGGGTGACGGTCCTGCGGTGCAGCCGCTCCTCCACGTCCCGGTACTTCACGATGGGCCCGGCGATCAGCTGGGGGAACATGGTCACGAATACACCGAAGTCCAGCAGATTCCTCTGCACCTTCGCCTGTCCCCGGTACACGTCGATGGTATAGGACATGGTCTGGAAGGTATAGAAAGAGATGCCTATGGGAAGCGGGAGATTCAGCAGGGGCAGCGAGAGCCCCGTCAGGGAGTTCAATGTCTGAACCAGAAAATCCGCATATTTGAAGAAGCATAGAATAAACAAATTGATGACAACGGAGCTTAATAGAATCCCCTTCGCTGCGGCCCTGCCCCGGAGCCGCTCCAGCAGCCGTCCGTGGGTATAGTCCACCATGGTGGAGAACAGCATCAGCAGCACGTATACCGGCTCTCCCCATGCATAGAAAAACAGGCTCCCCACAAAGAGGATGAAATTTTTCATCCTTCCGGGAACCAGATAATACAGCAAAAAGAAAAACGGGAAAAAGCGAAAAAGGAAGATGACGCTGCTGAAAACCATATCTGTGCCCTCCTAAAGCAGGCCTTATGCAGGCCCTTTGGCAGAAAGCCCGGCCGGCTCCAAAACCCTCTGGAACCCTGTGCAGGCCTTCTGACAAAAAGCCTCCTTTCAGAACCGTTTGCAGGCCCCGGTAAAAACCTTACCTTCAGGACTTCAAGCAGGCACCCCGGCAGAAATCTCCCTTTCAGGATCCTGTGCAGGATACCCGGCAGCGGCCCTTTGTCACGGGGCCATTACCGGGAATCGCCTGCCTCAGAATCCCTTACCTGAAATGCACACGCTCTGTCTGCCGCTCTCTTGGGGCCGCAGGATCACTGCAGCTTTCCCTTGATGGCCTCCAGTGCCTTCGTGTTTGCCTCCTGGCACTTCTTGATGGCCTCCTCTTCATCATCTCCCTGGTTGGCCGTACCTCCCAGCTGCACGAAGATTGCATAGTCACCCACCTTCTCCACCTGAGATGCCTGAATCTTGCTCAGGTTCATGGGATACTGCATGGTATCGTTCACCATCTTCTCCCGGTAGGCAGTCAGCAGGTCGAACACCGTGTCCACCTGACCTTCCTTTGCCTTGATGATCACCAGTGCGTCTACATTGGCGCTGATCATAGGAGACTCGGCCATAAAGTCCTCATACATATCCGCCTCTACGCCATAGGCCATCTTCAGCATCTCTCCGTCCATGGGCATATCCGGCCAGTATTCATCCTGTCCTACGGCATCCACCACTGCCGCCTTCAGGCCGGACATCTCCTCGCTCCAGCCGTCGGCCCCGGGCTGCACGTCATCAGCGCCGCTTCCGTCATTCTCTGCACCGGAACTGTCCTGACTGTCCTCCGCTCCTGAGCCCTCGGTCTGCTCCGAGCCCTGAGAACTGCTCTCGGTCTGGCTGCCGCCCGCCGAACTGTCCTCCTCGGGGGATCCTCCGCAGGCGGTGAGCCCAAAGACCAGCACCCCTGCACATAGATAAAGTACCAACTTTTTCATAACAAGCTCCTTTCCTCTGCCCCGGCATTCTTTCGGGGATAGCTTATAGAGACAACCTATAAGAGCTTATCCCGTTCCGGGGCCTCCTACACATAGTATACCATAATTGTCCAAAATGAAATGAAATTTTTCTTAATTTCATTTCATTTTTCCATCACCGGACACAAGAATGCCCTGACAG
>CANOFQ010000356.1 GCA_947565325.1 uncultured bacterium | reverse complement strand
CGCCTGAGTGTGATGGATTCGGAAACCTTCTGCGAAAGATTCATCTGGAAGGATTTTGAGACGAAGCATGTGCCGCAGGTGTTTGAGGATGTCTGCAGACAGTATCTGGTGCGAAGGAATCTTGCGGGGAAAATGGAGGAGCCCTTTGAAAAAATAGGGAAATTTTATATAGACGTCCCAATAAACGAAAGAAACGGAGAGTTCGATATTGTTACCTTAGATGCAAGGGGTTATGTTTTTTATGAGGCGAAATTTCGGGAGGAGCCCGTGACTGACAAAATGATTGACATGGAGATGGAACAAGTGAGGAGGGCAGGGCTCTCCTGCTATAAATATGGATTCATTTCCAGAAGCGGTTTTCAGTGCAGGAGGCAGGAGAACGTGATTTTGATCGACTTAAAAGAACTTTTTGAATAAGTTCAGCGGCTGCTGGAAGAGAACACAGGCTGAAGGGGCACGGCAGATAAAAATGACATTGCAGTGAAAGAAAGATAGAGGAGGACGGACATGGCAAGGGTCACATTGGGAACAACCGGCATCACGGTGGAGAAGAATGCCTTCGGGGCGCTGCCCATCCAGCGGATTTCCGGGCAGGAGGCGGTAAGGCTTCTGCGAAAGGCGTATGAGGGCGGCATAACCTTTTTTGATACGGCGAGATATTACACGGACAGCGAGGAGAAGCTTGGCCAAGCCTTCGAGGGAATGCGGGAAAAGATTTTCATTGCCACCAAGACGGGGGCCTCGGATGCGGAGGGCTTCTGGAGGGAGCTGGAGACTTCCCTTAAGAATCTTCGCACGGACTATGTGGACATTTACCAGTTCCATAATCCGGCCTTCTGTCCCAGGCCGGGAGACGGGTCCGGGCTTTATGAGGCCATGCTGCAGGCCAAGGAGAAAGGCATGGTGCGCCATATTGGGATCACCAACCACCGTCTCAGCGTGGCCCACGAGGCGGTGGAGAGCGGGCTTTACGAGACCCTGCAGTTTCCCTTCAGCTATCTGGCCACGGAGAAGGATATCGAGCTGGTGGAAAAATGTGCAGCGGCGGGAATGGGCTTTATCGCCATGAAGGCGCTGTCGGGAGGCCTGATCACCAATTCTGCGGCTGCCTATGCTTTTCTGGCCC
The DNA here is from genome assembly GCA_947565325.1 of uncultured bacterium. Lineage (GTDB taxonomy): Bacteria > Bacillota > Clostridia > Lachnospirales > Lachnospiraceae > Acetatifactor. Next base: position 2,073 of record CANOFQ010000356.1, on the reverse strand, counting down.
GGTATGACAATGTGCTGCCCATCTGGGGCGTGCAGCGGGAGGAGGAGCTGGACGAGTTTCTGTCGTATATCGGCAATCCGCCGGAGATGACAGAGGCGCTTTCGGCGGTGATCGCCAAGGACCGGGAGGAGCTTCTGGGAGATTTCTGCAGGGGCTGCGGCTACTGCATGCCTTGTCCTGCCGGCATCGAAATCAACAACTGTGCCCGTATGAGTCTGCTGATCCGACGTTCTCCCTCCGCCGCACACCTGACGCCGCAGGCGCAGGAGAAGATGAAGAAGATAGAGGGATGCCTTCACTGCGGGAGGTGCAGGGCGAAATGCCCTTACGGGCTGGACACGCCTGCCCTCTTGGAAAAGAACTACAGGGATTATTGTGAAATTCTGGCAGGGAAAGCCTATTAGGCCGGAAAAGATCTGCTGAAGGTCTGTCGAAGGCTTGTCAACAATGAAATGACGGCATTTTTTATGCTGAATAGAGAGCCGTTCTTTTGGGTATTTTAAGATTTCAAGAGGGATCAACAAACCTAAAAGGAGGCTGACTATTATGATCACATATTTGGAAATAAAATCGATCCATGCCCGGGAGATTCTGGATTCCCGGGGAAATCCCACCGTGGAGGCACAGGTGGCGGTTCTGAACCATGAGGACGGAAAGCGCTATGAGGGGATTGCCGCCGTGCCTTCCGGGGCCAGCACGGGGCGCTTCGAGGCTGTGGAGCTTAGGGACGGGGAGCCAAGGTATTTCGGCCTGGGGGTGCAGCATGCCGTGAGGAACGTGAACGAAAAGATCGCAGCTGCGCTGCTGGGAGCCGATGCCCTGAACCAGTATGCCATCGATAGGAAGCTCATTGAGCTGGACGGCACGGAGAACAAGGAGAATCTGGGCGCAAACGCCATGCTCTCCGTGTCTTTAGCCTGCGCCAAGGCTGCGGCCGCAGCTCTTTCCATGCCCCTGTACCGCTATGTGGGAGGCACGGGGAGCCACCTGCTGCCCGTGCCCATGATGAATATTCTGAACGGCGGAAAGCATGCCGCAAACACGGTGGATTTTCAGGAGTTCATGATTATGCCTATCTGCGGGGCATGTTTTTCGGACGCCCTGCGCATCTGTGCGGAGGTGTACCATAATCTGAAGAAGCTTCTGGAGGAAAGAGGACTTTCCACGGGGGTGGGGGACGAGGGCGGATTTGCCCCGGATCTGCCGGATGCGGAGAGCGTTCTGAGCATACTGGTGGATGCCGTCAGGGCTTCTGGCTATGTGCCGGGGGAGGACGTATGGATAGCGATGGATGCGGCTTCCAGTGAACTGTACAATGAGAAGACGAATATGTATCATTTTCCCGGAGAAAGCCGCCTGAAGGGGGAAGAGATCATCCGAAGCACCGAGGAGATGATTTCCTATTTTGAGAGTCTGGTGGACAAGTTTCCTGTTTTGTCCATTGAGGACGCTCTTGCGGAGGACGACTGGGACGGCTGGCAGAAGCTGACAGCAAGGCTGGGAGGAAAGGTGCAGCTGGTGGGGGACGACCTTTTCGTGACCAACAAGAAGAGGCTGGCCGCAGGGATCAAGCTGGGCACCGCAAATTCCATTCTGGTGAAGGTGAACCAGATCGGAACCCTGACGGAGGCCTTTGAGGCCGTGGAGCTGGCCCACAAGAACAATTATACGGCAGTCATGTCCCACCGCTCCGGAGAGACGGAGGACACCACCATCGCAGATCTGGCGGTGGCTTGGAACACCGGACAGATCAAGACCGGGGCGCCCTGCAGAAGCGACAGGACGGCCAAGTACAACAGGCTGCTTCGGATCGAGGAGGAGCTGGGCGACGCAGCGGAGTACCCGGGGCTTCTGGCCTTTCATGTGCAGTGATCCTGCCGGTTTTTGAAAGGCGCATGGTAGATATCCTTGTAGATGACATTATAGATATCCTTGAGATTTCGGGCTGGGGTGGAAACAGACTTTCGCCTCGGCCCGGCGCTTTTTCACCTTGAGAGTTTATAGAAATAGGAGATTATCTTATGGAAAAGAAAAAGGTTGTCATTGCTCTGGGCGGAAACGCCCTCGGCAAAG
>CANOFQ010000355.1 GCA_947565325.1 uncultured bacterium | reverse complement strand
GGTGTTGTCGCACAGATAAGGCTCCACCGTGAAGGTGTAGGTGTTGCCGTTCAGGGAAACATTGAAGTACAGATCATCGCCGTCCTGACCGGAGCCGTCCCACTTATAGAGGAAGGCCACGTCGTTTCCGGCATCATCCTGACCGGCAGCCTCCACGGTCATGCCCTTGAAGGACACGAACTCGTTCTGGTGCTTGATCAGGTCGTCGGTTCCCAGAAGAGAGGTCACGTCCAGAGCCTCTGCTATGTAGGTGCTTCCCTCCTGAATCTCGAAGGTTGCGTCAATGATCTCGATCTCTCCTGACCAAGCCGTCTTGTAGCCCGTGGCCTTGATCTTGGTTCCGGGGGTCAGCTTTGCATAATCTGCCTCGGAGCACGCCATGTCATACAAGAAATATGCGCCGTCCTTGTCCTGAGCGTACACAGTGGCCTTGTCCTCCCACCACGCCTGCTTTGCCTGCACATAAGCCTCGATGACCACCTGCTCCTGCGGCACATCGTCCCCTACCGGAACAGCCATGTATTCCTCGTAGGTCATAACGCCCTCTGACTTCTTGTCTGCGTCGTCCTTTCCGCAGCCGATGCATGCAAATACCAGCACACACATTAAAAGCAACGATGTCAATTTTTTCATAATTTTTCTCCTCTTTGATTTTATGAAATATTTGTTTGACAAACATCGAGATTATTATACACCATATCCCTTGGAAATCAATAGTATTATTGCTTATTTCTTTTCCTGTCAGGGATATTCTTTTAGGCACTATGGGTATTATGCCTGCGAAAATACCTGATACCGGCGTAGATAAGGATCAGCACCCATGCTGCGGCAAGCAGGAGCAGCAGCGTAACGGAGGTTCGGGGCAGGGGCCCCAGATCCGCCTTGCCCGATGCCGTCTGCGTTCGTCCTCCCGGCTGGTCCAAGCGGTAGAGGGAGGCCACGTCCCCGTAGAGCTTTTCCATATAGGCGGCATCCACGGTCTCGCCCCGCCGGATGGATTTGACCGTGTTCTCGATCAGCTGTCCGGCAGCATCCCGCAGAGATGCGGAACCGTTGAAGACAGGGGTCACGAAAGTATTCCCTGTGTTTTCCAGCAAAAGCCGGGCCGCCTTGATCTTTATCTCATAATACTGGGCATTGTCCTCCCCGCATCTTGCCAGATAATCCTGATACTCCTCAGACTGCTGGGCCTTCAGGGTCACAGGGACATAGCCCTCCGTCTCCGAGTAGGCGATCTGAACCTGGTTGGTCAGCAGGTACTGGACGAACAGCCACGAGGCCAGCACCTCCTGCGGGTCGTCCTTGTTGAAGATGCAGACCGACGGCCCCTGAGAGATCATCTGGGGATGCTCCGGATCGAACTGGGGAATGGGCATCACCACTGTTTCAAAATCAATTACCGCATCCTCGCTGATGTCCAGCAACGGGGCATCGGAGCCCATCCACGTGGCCCCGGCGGTGGAGTCGATGGCAAAGATGCACTGCCCGGCATTCAGGAAATTGGCGGGATAGCTGGAGATCTTGAAAGTGGAGAAGGCTCCTTTTCTCACGTGGTCCGCTATGGTCTCCAGCAGCTGTGCCGTGGTGTCGTTAAAGAGCAGTATCTCGCCCCCTTCCGTGGAATACCCCGCCTGCTTCTGGCGCAGCATCTGGATCATCATATTGTCGGTGGACTTATAGATGAAGGGGATCATGACCTTCTGGCCGTTCACCTTGTAATTGCCCTCCTCATCCTTGGCTGTAGCGGCATCGGAGACCTCCCAGACGAAATCCCATGTAAGGGCTTCCGGGAGAGTGTAGCCCATCTTCTCCACGAAGGTCTTATTGATATAGCAGGCTTCCGTGGACCGCATATAGGGCAGGGCGTAATAATGGCCGCCGAAGCTGCATTCCTCCAGAAACTGGGGCACGATCTCCTCCCTGGCAGGGCCGGGGAACCTGACCTCGCTGCCGCCCAGCCCGTATTTCCCGTCCGCAAAGAGCTCCTCCAGCGGAACCACCTGATTCACCCCCGTCAAGTAGGTGGCGATATGGTCCGGATAGGTGATGCAGACATTGGGCGTGGTATTCGTAGCGATGTTCGTGATCACGTCATTGTAGATCCTGCCATAGTCCGTGTACAGCCGCAGATTCACGGTCACATTGGGATACAGCGCCTGAAAGTCCCTGATGGCCTGCTCGTAGATCCTTGTCTGGGTCTTGTTGGTGTCGTTCTTTGCCCAGAAAGTGATCTCATAGCTGCGCCCGGTGTCAAATTCCTCCGGAATCTGAAAGGGCTCCATTCCCCTTGAGCCGTGGCAGCCGGTGAGCAGGAGTGCGGCGCCGAAAACAAGAAAGGCAGAAAGCGCCTTTAGGAAGCGTTTGATTTTTCTCATCCCTTGGTTCCTCCCCTCGACACACCGGCCATGACCTTGTTGCGGAAGATCAGGAACAGAACGATCAGCGGCACGGAAATAACTACGACTGCAGCCATCATGGCAGGAATGTTCTCCCGCCCGAAACCGTTTTCCCGGATCTCCTGAATGCCGTTGGACACCAGATAATAATCGGGGTCATCCGTGATCAGTCTGGGCCACACATAGGAGTTCCAGCATTCGATCACCTTCAATATGGTCACTGTGATCAGCGTTGGCCTGGATATGGGCACCATCACACGCAGAAGGTATTTCAGATCCGAGGTGCCGTCCGCCTTGGCCGCAAAGTACAGGCTGTCCGGTATCTGCTCGAAATTCTCCTTCAGAAGGTATATATAAAAGACCGACGTGACGGAGGGCAGGATCAGGCCCTGAAAGCTGTTGCGCATATCCAGATTCGTGATGGTCACGAAATTGGTGATGATCACCAGTTCATTGGGAATCATCATCAGTGACAGAAAAAGGACGAAGGCGATGTTCTTTCCGCGGAACTCCAGTCTTGCGAAGGCGAACGCCGCAAGGATGATCACAACCAGCATGACTGCGGTGGTGATTGCGGTAAACAGCAATGTGTTCAGCAGATATTTCCCCAGCGGAACCGCCGTAAAGGCATCTACATAATTCTGCAGGGTGGGAGACAGGGTATAGAACTTCGGCGTGTACTCCGAATTGTATGCGCTGTAGCTCTTTACGGAGGTCAGCAGCATCCAGTAAAAGGGAAACAACACGATGACCGCCCACAATATCAGAAGGACATAGGTTATGATGTCCATAGCCTTCTTGCGGTATGCGTCATCCCTTTCTATCT
>CANOFQ010000354.1 GCA_947565325.1 uncultured bacterium | reverse complement strand
AATCGTTATAATCTCTATGAATGTAAGAATACGATAGCGACGCTTCCTCAGACACTGAAGGATGCAGATGGCATTATTCTGGCCACGACGGTGGAATGGTATGGAATCGGCGGTTATATGCAGCAGTTTCTGGATGCCTGCTGGCTGTTTGGCGATAAAGAGAAGATGTCACAGATCTATATGTGTCCGGTGGTCATGTCCACCACTTACGGGGAGCGGGAGGCAAAGCTGAATCTGTCCATGGCATGGGAAATATTGGGGGGACAGGTGTGCAGCGGGATCTGCGGATATATTGAAGACACAGTCACGCTTGAAATGAATGAACAGTATATCAGGCTGATTGAGAAAAAGGCGGAGAACATATATAGAACCGTCAATCAGCACATGGTCTGCCTGCCTACCAGCAATCAGGCGGTAAAGCAGAAGATCGCAGTTCCTCAGAACAATAATCTCACGCCGCAGGAGACAGAGCAGCTGTCTCAGTATGTGTCGGACGACAGCTACGTACAACGCCAGAAGCAGGATATTCAGGAGCTGGCCAGCTTGTTCCGGAATAAGTTGGGGGAGGCTGCCGACCATGAGGAGGAGTATCTGGCGGCGTTCAGAAAGGCATTCAGACCGCAGACTGGCTTTCGGGCCGTGTATTCCATGGGCATAGGGGAGCGGAAAAAGAAATTGATTTTGACAGTGGAGGGAACCCGGCTGGAATGCGAATACGGAGTTCCGGTGCAGCCTGATGTAGAGATGGCGCTGGAAAAGTCGGTCATGGAAGACATTGTAAACGGCCGGATGACATTTCAGAGGGCTTTCATGTCCGGGGCGATGAAGACTAAGGGGGATTTTAAAATTTTGAGGAATCTTGATCAGCTGTTTGATTTTGAGGAAAGAGGATAGGGGTGTTCTGCAGCAAAGGCGGGACGAGGAGGAATAAGATGAAGATGGATGACTGTATTTTCTGTAAGATTGCAAACGGAGAGATTCCGTCCAAAACGTTGTATGAGGATCAGGATTTTCGTGTGATCCTCGATCTGGGACCTGCCGCCAGAGGCCATGCGCTGATTCTGCCCAAAGAGCATGCGGCGAATCTTTATGAGCTGCCGGAGGAGACAGTGGGGGCAGCCTTTATACTGGCAAAGAGGATGGCTGCCAGGATGTCGGAAAAGCTTGGCTGCGACGGGTTTAACTTAATGCAGAACAACGGAGAGACAGCGGGACAGACCGTTTTTCATTTTCATATTCACCTGATTCCCAGATATCTGGGGGACGGACAGCGTATCGGCTGGATCCCCGGAAAGCCTTCCGGAGAGGAGCTGGAGGAGGTCAGGAGGCAGATCGTCGGCTGACCATACCATCAAATTCTAATTGACATGCTTAGGAGCTGTTCCTAAAAACAAAAGCAGTTGTTGACATAGGATGATTATGCAAAGGCAAGGCGGCGGGAGGAGTCGGCGCCTAGCGTCGGTGACTGACGGTGCTGTGTGCCAGTGGCACACGTCCGGCACGAACCGAAGCGGAGCGTAGACCAACGTAGTATTTGCGGAATCAGACAAGCCAAATGTAAAAAATTACTATGAACAGCTTCTTGTTGAGGCGGATATAGGAGTATAAACATGAGAGTGCTGGATGTGTCTGAGATCGTCAGGGCTATAAAGGAAATGTGCATTGAAGCGAACCATTTTCTGCCGCAGGATATGCGGGAGGCCATGAGGAAGGCAAGGGAGACGGAGGAAGCGCCTCTTGGCAGACAGATATTGGATCAGCTGCAGGAAAACATGAGAATAGCCGGTGAAGATATGATACCCATCTGTCAGGATACGGGGATGGCCGTGGTTTTCATGGAAGTTGGGCAGGATGTGCATTTTGAGGGCGGCATATTAGAGGAAGCGATTCATGAGGGTGTCCGTCAGGGATATGGAGAGGGCTATCTGCGGAAATCCGTGGTGAAGAGTCCGATTCTGCGGGAGAACACGGGGGATAATACGCCGGCGGTCATACATTATTCCATTGTGCCGGGAGAGCAGGTTAAAATAACCGTCGCACCGAAGGGCTTTGGAAGCGAGAATATGAGTCGCATTTTTATGTTGAAGCCGGCAGACGGCATAGAGGGTGTGAAAGACGCCGTACTGGCTGCAGTGGAGGATGCGGGACCCAATGCCTGTCCTCCTATGGTGGTGGGCGTTGGCATCGGCGGGACGTTTGAAAAGTGTGCTTTGCTGGCGAAGAAGGCGCTGGTTCGTCCTATAAGCGAGCGCTCACCCATTCCTTATGTCCATGAGCTGGAGGAGGAGCTGTTGGAAAAGATCAACTGTACCGGAATAGGACCCGGCGGACTGGGAGGTAAGACGACGGCATTGGCAGTCAACGTGGAGCTGTATCCTACGCATATTGCAGGACTGCCGGTGGCTGTCAATATCTGCTGCCATGTGAACCGTCACGTGACAAAGCGGCTGTGATATTGTGATGCAATATGTTTGATACAGTGGATATGATACAATTACTATGACAAAGCGGCTGCGGTACAGTGACTGCGGTGCAGCGCTGCCGTACGGTGGATTAGAGGAGATTCATATGGAAAGATATATTGAGGTGCCCTTTTCGGATGAAACGGCGGCCTCTCTTCAAGCAGGAGATTATGTGTACCTGACGGGAACAATTTACACTGCCAGAGATGCGGCCCATAAAAGAATGTATGAGGCGCTGGAAAAGAAGGAAGCGCTGCCGTTTGATGTGAGAGACAATGTGATTTATTACATGGGTCCTTCTCCGGCTCGCCCCGGCAGGCCCATCGGATCTGCCGGCCCCACAACATCCAGCCGTATGGACAAATATGCGCCGTCTCTGTTGGAGATAGGGCTTAGGGGGATGATCGGGAAGGGGAGGCGGAATCAGGATGTAAAGGCGGCGATTGTGAGAAACAAGGCTGTTTATTTTGCGGCCGTGGGCGGTGCCGGTGCGTTGCTCTCAAGGTCGATCGTGTCGTCTGAGGTGATAGCCTATGACGATCTGGGCACGGAGGCCGTCAGGAAGCTGCAGGTTCAAGATTTTCCAGTCATTGTAGTGGCAGATGCCAGGGGCGGGGATCTGTATGAGGATGCAGCCGGACGGTACCGCAGGGAAATTTCGGAAAGTTAAAAAAAGCAATTGACAAAAAAGAGAGACTTATGTATAATGAATCTTGCGCTGTATAGGAGCGCACATAATAGCATATTGGTGGAGACGCAGTTCGGAATAAGGAGAAATACTCAAGAGGCCGAAGAGGCGCCCCTGCTAAGGGTGTAGGTCGG
>CANOFQ010000353.1 GCA_947565325.1 uncultured bacterium | reverse complement strand
ATAATAGAATCAAAGACAAGATTCTATTATCAAAATTCTATAATAGAATTTAAGACAAGATTCTATTATCAAGGTTCTATAATAGAATCTAAGACAAGATTCTATTATCAAAATTCTATTGTGTAAGCAGACGGCATCTGTGGCCGAAAATCAAGAAGCTTAGGCTGTAGGCTGTACAAAACGGAGGACACGAAATGAGTGAGATGAAGGAAAGAATGCATACCGGGGAGCTGTATCTGCCCAATGATGAGAGTATCATGAAGGAGCAGGCCGTATATCAGGACAGACTCTTTGAATACAACCAGACAAAGACATCGGAATATGAAAAAAGAACCCGACTGCTGAAGGAAATGCTGGGCGACTGCGGCGATGGCGTATACATCGAAGCCCCCTTTTACTCCAATTTCGGCGGACACCACTGCCACTTCGGAAACATGGTTTATGCCAATTACCATCTGACCTGTGTTGACGATACCCATATTTACATTGGTGACTATACCATGATCGGCCCCAATGTGACCATTGCCACCGCAGGGCATCCCATCCTGCCGGAGCTCAGGGAGCGGGTCTATCAGTATAATATGCCCGTCCATATCGGCAGAAACTGCTGGCTGGGGGCGGGCGCAATCATCATGCCCGGCGTCACCATCGGAGATAACACCGTCATCGGAGCAGGAAGCGTGGTGACAAAAGACATTCCTGCAGACGTAGTGGCCGTAGGAAATCCCTGCAGAGTCATGCGCAAGATCGACGAGCATGACAGAAAATACTATTTTAAGGACAGAGAAATACCTGCGGCCCTTTTTGACAGAGAGGAAGCCGACCCTGCTCAGCGCTAGAACAAGGCAGCACATGCAGATAAAGTGTCTTCTTTGTGACAAGCAGGATCAAACAGCATTGACTGAACCTTGTAAGCTACAAAATCCGTCATTCCTTTCAAGCCGGGGAATTCGTCTCTGCGCCGGATTCCCCGCAAAATCTGCAGCCGCAGCGTCCGTTCTCCTTTACCTCGTAGAGAGCCTCGTCCGCTCTCTTATAAAGATCGTCCTCAAAGCCTTTCTCTGAGAAGGCGCCCCCTACGCTCAGGGAAACCCGGGGCAGGCCATCTGTCGGATTCAGCAGCAGATGGTTGATATTGTTGATCTTCCCCCGAATGGCATCCTTCGCATCCTCTTTAATGTCCACGACAATCACAGCAAACTCGTCCCCGCCGATTCTGGCAGTGACATCCGTGTCACGGAAGGTCTCCACAAGCAGGGCGGCAACCTTCTTCAGTACCTGATCCCCCGTCTCGTGACCGTACCCGTCGTTCACCTGCTTAAAACGGTCCACGTCCACGATCAGAAACGCCAGAGGGGTGGCCCTGACCTTCAGCAGAATGCGCCAGTCGTCGAAGGCCCTCCTGTTCGCTATGCCCGTAAGGGGATCGTGCTCTGCCTCCCGGCGCATGCTTTCCGCCTGATTCCGCAGCATGACCTCGTTGGCGGCGTTCAGCTCGTATATGTCGTTATAGGTCAACGCCAGATATTTAAATTCATATGCCCCCACGATATCCAGCCGCTTCTCATCCTTGATATTGTTCACATATACATGCAGCGGCTTCACGATCAGGCAGAGGATCAGCAGAAAGGTAAGAATTGTCTCCACGAACAGAACACTGATAAGAACCTTCTGGCGGGCCATCACCCGCTTCAGCCCCGCTGCGCTGTCCTGCTGTTCCTGCTTCATGTCATCCTTTATACTGCCCAGAAAATAGGAGACATTGTTCTCGATAACTCCCTTTGTCTCCTGATAGGAAGCGCCAAATACCAGCTCTCTGGCCTTCTCTGTCATCTCCTCGGGGCGCAGCTCCTGATCCCCTTGCTCCAGCACCGTCTTCTCCACATCGGGAAAGCCGGACATATCCTGCCCTCTTGCCGTGGAAACCAGCTTCATGGCATAGATCTCCCTCTCCATCAGCTGATTGGAATTGTCCAGCGCCTGTTGAAGAAAGCTGAAGGCGCCTTCCTCCTCATGATCCTCCTTCAGCGCCTCCAGCGCCTTGTCCCTGCTTCTGGTGACATATACCTCCTGAAAATAATTCTCGACATAGGAAAGTTCCGCCTCCACCGTATAGAGGCGCACCTGCTCCGTAAGGTAGTCCGACCCCTCCCTCACCTGCGACGCCTGCTCCTGATACCGGATATAGGCATCCGTTGCCGATATCATCTCATCATATCGACGGGAAGCATACACTGTCACACCGATCAGTATAATATACAGCACGAAAGACACAAAAATCATGACATAGTTCATGGTACGTATTTTAATTCCCCGCAGCGGCTTTTTCCGCTCCCGCCCCGGATTCTGCTCTTTCCCTTCCATTCCTGCGTTCATTTCCCTGCCCATCCTTCCCTCTGCCGCCTTTCTGTTCTCTTCTGCCGTCTCTCTATCTCTGAACGATTTCCACATTATGGCTTTGTGACGCTTGTCACAATATCTCATGCCGCAGCTCCCCCTCTACAGCGGTTCCCTGCCGGGCAGGCCTGCCTTTCTGGGGTATCTCCCCGGAGACGGTTTCATCTTTTTAATTCGGATCAGATTCCTATAGATATCGGAATTCGGCAGAAGAAACTCCGTCTGCCCCTCCATCCGTCCCCCCAGAAGGGCCACCGCCTTCCGGGCCGACTCCACCTCCTCACAAACCTTCTCGGACTTATAGGCCACGAACATACCCCCTTGCCGCACAAAAGGAAGACAGTACTCTGACAGCGTGGAAAGTCTGGCCACGGCCCGGGACACACACAGATCAAAGCTTTCCCGCAGCATTCCCGGTCTGGCATAATCCTCTGCCCGGCCATGGACAGCCCTGACTCCCTCCAGTCCAAGCTCACCGATGACCGCATCCAGAAACTGAATCCTTTTGTTCAAGGAATCCAACAGAGTCACCTCCAGCGCAGGAAAAGCGATCTTCAGGGCTAAACCGGGAAAACCGGCTCCCGTCCCCACGTCAATGAGTGACCTATTTTTTGAAATATCACCCTCATTCAAAAACGGAGCCTTAAAAGGCATCATCTCATGAAACACACCGTCCGCCTCAAAGACCTTCACAAGCGACAGACTGTCCACAAAATGCTTTTTCATTACATCTTTATAATCGATAATGGCCGTCAGGTTCATCCTCTCGTTCCAGTCCACCAGCATCTCATAATAACGCAGGAACTGTGTAAGCTGTCTCTCCGTCAGAGCCACACCCAGCATTTCCATCTCCCTTTTCTCCATAGATGACCTCATAATTTTAAGGAACTTTTTAA
>CANOFQ010000352.1 GCA_947565325.1 uncultured bacterium | reverse complement strand
TGCGTCCTATAGAGCTCGTCCGCTTCTTTACGAGCCTGACTGGGATGCTGTCAGAGGAAACGAGGAGCTGCTGAAATATGCCGTGAAAAATCCGGACAGCCATACCCTTGAGGATGTGAGAAGGGGTGCCGAGCTGGTATTTGGAAAACATATAGAAGGCGTTCGTAAGCTTGGCTACGATATTTCAGGGAGGGTGGGCAACAGGGTGCTGTACGAGTACCTCGGAATCGAATTTTCGCTTACGCCCCTTGAGATGGAGACCGTCTTCTGGAACGGGGCTTCCATGGGTGCCATCATGCCGGAGGCTGACAGAATGATTGGCTACATAAACAATTGCGGTATCAGAAGCGCCGTGATCAGCAATCTTCTGTGGTCGGGAGCGGCCCTGACGGAACGGCTGGACAGGCTGCTTCCGGGAAATCGATTTGAATTCGTCATGACCTCAAGCGACTATATGGTGCGCAAGCCGGGCCGCATTCTGTTCGACATAGCTCTGCGGAAGGCCGGCATCCCTGCCGACGAGGTATGGTACTGCGGAGACAATCCCCGGGCGGATGTGGAGGGAGCGGCGCAAGTCGGCATTTTCCCCGTATGGTACGACAATGACACGGAGAAGGGGTATAAAGGTGGTTCCGACGAATACGTGCCCGACTGTGAGCACCTGCACATACGGGAGTGGAATGAGATGATCGAATTACTGGAGAAGATAAAGACATAAGTGCGGGAAGGGCGCTGGAGCGCAGAGGCGGAACTAAAACAGGCTGAAAAAAACAGCCTCGGAGCGGAAGCGCCCTGAAGCGCAGAGGCGGAACTAAAAATAAGAAGGGTGAAATATATGGAGCCTATATTCGCACGGGACGAGAATACGGCGGTGGTGGCCACGGAGGCCGGAAAGGTGAGAGGCTATCGCCATAAGGGCATCTCTGTTTTTAAAGGCATCCGGTATGCCCGGGCAAGGCGCTTTCATGCGCCGGAGCCTATAGAGCCTTGGAAGGGGGTCTGGGATGCCTCCAATTACGGCTTTGTCTGTCCCTATGTGGACAAGAAGCCTTGGCTTTCGCAGGAGCTCTATCTTCCCCACCGGTACTGGATCACGGACGAGGACTGCCAGAACCTGAACATCTGGACGCCCGCCTGCGACGGAGAGAGGCGGCCCGTTCTGGTATGGCTCCACGGGGGCGGCTTCAACATGGGCTCTGCCATCGAGATGGCGGCCTATGACGGGGAGAATATGTGCCGTTTCGGGCAGGTGGTTGTGGTCTCCGTGAATCATCGGCTGAACCTGCTGGGGTATTTTGATCTGTCTGATTTCGGGGAGGAATATGCCAATTCGGCAAATGCGGGAACCGACGACCTGATTGCGGCCCTGCGGTGGGTCCGGGACAATATCGAAGGGTTCGGCGGGGATCCGGGGAACGTCACCTTGTTCGGCCAGTCCGGGGGCGGTGCGAAGATCACGGCCCTGCTCCAGTCCCCCGGGGCGGACGGACTGTTTGCCAAGGGCATCAACATGAGCGGGGTCCTGCAGGACGGGGTGGTGGGTGCCTGCGCCAGGAGCGGGAAAAAGCTGGCGGAAGCCATGATGAAGGAGCTGGGTATATCTACGGTGCAGGAGCTGGAGACGGTTCCCTATGAGGCCCTTGCGGCAGCGTTTCGCAGGGTCAGGTCAGATCTCGCCGCAAAGGGGGAATATCTGGGCAACGAGCCCCGGCCCAATGCATTCTATGCAGGGGATCCGCTGGCGGCAGGCTTTCGGGGGGAGAGCATCAGGGTGCCCCTGATGGTGGGAACCACCTACGGGGAATTCAGCGCCTTCTTGCCGCTGGCCTTTGACAAAAGGACGGCCTCGGCCCGGGAGGGCAGGCAGGCGGTTCGCAGGATCCTCGGGGAGGAGAGGGCGGCGGAGCTGCTGCCCGTTTTTGAGGGGGCCTACCCCCGGCGCAATCCCGGGGACGTGCTGTATCTGGACACGCTTTTCAGAGAGCCGGCCATGCGCTATGTGCGGAAACGGGCCGGGCAGGGAGGCAAAGTCTATTCCTATCTCTTCGATCAGGACATGCCCATAGACGGCGGCAGGGTGCCGTGGCACTGTGCGGACATTCCCTTTGTGTTCCACAACACGGAGCATGTGCCCGGCGTGCAGCAGGCGGGGATGACGGAAAGGCTGGAGCAGGAGCTGTTCGAGAGCGTGCTGGCCTTTGCCCGCAAGGGAGATCCGGGGCATGGGGGCATTCCCCCATGGCCTGCCGTCACGCCTTCGGAGGAGCATACCATGGTGTTCGGCAGTCCTACGGAGCTTAAGTGCAATCATGACACAGAGCTGATCCCTCTGGCGCAGAGGCATCTGGCGGGAGTTCATGAGAAGCTGCGCAGCCTGCCTCACTGAGGGAATCCCGCCGCAGGAAACAACAAGCACAAAGCCGGCTTTGCTGACTTGACTCATTGCCCGCAGGAAGAAAGAAGGCCGCCGCAAGCAGCGGGGTATTAGACCCGCGATGGAAGAAAGAAGGCCTCCGCATCGGTTTTATCCGGTGCGGAGGCCCCTTGAAACCTATTGCTTCAGCAGTCTTCCCGGAAAGCGCCCCGGAAAGCCTACTGCTCCATCTGTCTTCCCAGAAAGCCTGCGGCGGAGAGCAGGAGCTTCTGTTCCACCTCCCCCATACGGCTCTTGTTGTCGCTCTGCAGCAGCACCACGCTGCCGATGATGTCGCCCTCACAGAGGATGGGGGCGATAGCCTCATGCTGGTAGTCGTCACCGCCCTCGTCACAGACGGGGATGAAGCTTCGGTCTCCCCTGGAGGCCATGATGGTCTCTCGGTTGTGGATCTTTTCGTCCATCTGCTTGCTGACGGATTTGTTCACCATCTGCTTATAGCCCCCTGCGGCCGCAATGAACTGATCCCGGTCTGCGATGAGCGCCGCATGGCCGGAGACCTGGGCCAGGCTTTCCGCATACTGCTTGGCGAAGGTGGTCATTTCCCCGATGGGGGAGTATTTTTTCAGGATGACCTGCCCTTCCTTGTCGGTGAAGATCTCCAGCGGGTCCGACTCCCTGATGTGGAGCGTCCTGCGGATCTCCTTGGGGATGACAATTCTGCCAAGATCATCTATTCGTCTTACGATTCCTGTTGCTTTCATAATTACGTTCCTCCGTTTGTGTGTCAATCTTTTAGCCCTTGACGTGGAGTTAGTATCTGTAAAAAAAGGAATTATATGCAAATAGAATTTCCGCAGGGGGATAATGGCATGCAAAGAGCTTCAGCGCTGGACCTTGCTCATTTTTTTCAGCAGATCTATCTTGGTGTCATAGAGCTTCTGGGA
>CANOFQ010000351.1 GCA_947565325.1 uncultured bacterium | reverse complement strand
AGGAGGGAGCTTGGTATGATGTAATTTTTATGGAGGTCTGGAGAACCTATGAAAAACTTCTGGACAAGGTGAACGGGATGATTTTCGGAGAATTCGGAAAAGAGGGGAACTGAATGTGGACGAAAAAGAAGCTGGTGTGGAATGTAATTCTTCTGCTTGCAGTTTTCGGTCTGACCTTGTACGGTGTTTTCCATGGGGAAGATCTGGGAGCGATGATGGATGCCATAGGAAAGGCGGACATCCGGTATCTGGTTCCGGGAGTGGCGCTGGTAATATGCTTTATCTGGGGCGAGTCCGTCATTATATGGTATATGATGCGCTCCTTTAAGATACATTTAAAGAAAAGGGCCTGCTTTCTGTTTTCCTCCGTGGGATTTTTCTTCAGCTGCATCACGCCGTCTGCAACCGGCGGGCAGCCCATGCAGATTTATTATATGAAGAAGGAGAACATTCCTATTCCGGTGAGCACCGTGGTTTTGATGGTGGTGACAATCACCTATAAGCTGGTGCTGGTGGTGGCCGGCCTCGGGATCCTGATCTTCGGCAGGGGATTCCTGCACCGGTATCTGGAGGGGATCCTTCCGGTGTACTATCTTGGACTGGCGCTGAACGTGTTCTGCGTCAGCTTTATGACGGTTCTGGTATTTCATCCTCTGCTGGCGGAGAGGATTCTCGTCATAGGGATGGAATGGCTGGAAAGATTCCGTCTGATGAAGAAAAAAGAGTCCCGCCGGGAGAGACTCGGCAGAGCCATGGAGACATATAGGGAGACGGCGGCTTATCTGAAGGATCACGGAAGAGTAATTGTCAATGTGATACTGATAACCTTTGTGCAGCGGATTCTTCTGTTCTCCGTGACGTGGATGGTGTATCTGGCGCTGGGCATGTCAGGCACTTCTGCTCTGGATGTGATTCTGCTGCAGGCGGTGATCTCCATTTCCGTGGATATGCTGCCTCTTCCCGGGGGCATGGGAATCAGCGAGTCGCTGTTTCTGCGGATCTTCGGCATCGTGTTCGGCGGGCTCACGCTGCCGGCGCTGGTGCTTTCCAGAGGACTGGGATACTATAGCCAGCTGGTCATCAGCGCTGTTTTTACGGTAGTGGCCCAGATTTATTATACGTTGCGTTCCGGACGGTATTCTGGTACAATATCTGAGGGTGGAGGAGAGACAGAGGGCGGGCAGAAGCAAAGTGAGACATAGGCAAAACAAGAAAAGGATAAAGGGATTAGAAGCGACGATGAGAGGGATGATGGGATGAAAAAACACAAATTTCGGCTGATAGGCATCTATGATTATACGGTGATACTCACCTATATCAGCTTTGCTTCTGCGATCACGGGAATATTCTGCGCAGTGACGCTGCATCTGAAGTGGGCGGTCTTTGCGCTGGCGTTCTCCGGGCTGTGTGATATGTTCGACGGCAAGATCGCAAGGACGAAGAAGGACCGGACAGAGGAGGGGAAAAGCTTCGGCATTCAGATAGATTCCCTCTGCGACGTGGTCTGTTTCGGAGTACTGCCCATCGTCATCTGTTATGAGATGGGCATGAGGCATGTGGTGGGCATGGTGATCCTGGTGCTGTATGGTCTGGCAGGGGTGATCCGGCTGGGGTATTACAATGTGATGGAGGAGAAACGCCAGAACCACACGGATGAGGCCAGAAAGTATTATCAGGGACTGCCCATCACTTCCATGGCAGTGGCGCTGCCGGTGCTTTTCGTATGTTCGCCCTTCTTTCCCTCCCCGGGAGCATTCATCATCGGACTCCATGTCCTGGTGGCCGTGGTGGGGGGGCTGTTCATTGCGGATTTTCCGTTCCCCAAGCCGTCGCCCAAAAAGGTGCTGCTCATCGTGGGGGTGGTTGCGGCTGCGGTGGCCATACTGCTTTTCGTGTGGCAGGGCGGCGGAGGATTCTTACATAGACATATCAGATAGAGGCATGGAAGCGGCAAATAGGCTGTCTTCTGCCTTGACGGGCGGGAGAAAAGCCTGGAAGGAGAGGTGAGAGGGGTTGCGCTATGTAAGAGAACGGAACGGCGGGATCAAGGCGGAGAATTCCGTGCAGGATCGCCTCACGGCGGGACTGTATGATACGGTTTTGGGGAGACTGCTTCTGAGGCCCCTTGTTTCCCCGGCGGTGTCCAGAATGGCGGGAAGGTTTCTGGATTCCGGCGCTTCAAGAATGCTCATCGGGCCGTTTGTCAGGAGCCATGGCATAGATCTGTCAGATTATGAGGATAGAGAGTATGCTTCCTACAATGATTTCTTTACCCGCAAGCTGGCGCCGGGAGCCCGCAGGATCTGCGGGGAGCCGGAGGTCTTTGTCAGTCCCTGCGACAGCAGGCTCAGTGTCTATAAGATAGGAGAGCGCAGTGTTTTCTCAATCAAGCACACTGGCTATACGGTAAAGAGTCTTCTGCGGAGCCGGAAGCTGGCGGAACGGTTCATAGGAGGCTATGTGTGGATCTTCCGGCTGTGTGTGGAGGATTATCACAGGTACATTTTTGTGGACGGGGGAGAGACGTCCCGGAATGTGCGGATCCCGGGAGTCTTCCATACGGTGAACCCAATCGCCAATGACAGATTTCCCATCTATAAGGAGAATACCCGGGAATATTCTTTGCTCCGCTCGGAGCATTTCGGCGATGTGCTCCAGATGGAAGTAGGGGCCATGCTGGTGGGAAGGATCGAGAACCGTGTTTCGGAAGAGAGGGTCCATAGGGGGCAGGAGAAGGGAAACTTCGCCTTCGGAGGCTCGACCGTCATATTGATGACCCAGAGAGGGACGGTGCGGCCGGATCAGGATATCATAAGAAATTCCGTCAGAGGCATTGAGACAAGGGTGCGTCTGGGGGAGAGGGTAGGAGCCTTGGCAGGCCGGTAAACGGCTGCCGGGGCTTTTGTATGTGTACCCGGTGCGCAGCTGTCCCTGCGGGCGAGGGTCTCCGGTTTGCCCGGCAGTGGGAGCGCAGAAGGCTGATGCAGGGCTCTGATACAAGGCAGGCGAATAAAGGCAGGCGAATGTGAAAAAAATGATTGACAGAGTGCATCACTTGCGTTAGAATATACTTAGCAATGCAAAGTATTTAAAATATTGCAGGAGAGACGAATATAAAAGGAAGGC
The DNA here is from genome assembly GCA_947565325.1 of uncultured bacterium. Lineage (GTDB taxonomy): Bacteria > Bacillota > Clostridia > Lachnospirales > Lachnospiraceae > Acetatifactor. Next base: position 222 of record CANOFQ010000351.1, on the reverse strand, counting down.
AGCTTTCTTGGTGGAGGAGATGGAGGGGTGAAGCCGAAATACGAGCAGCAGATGAAGAAGGGTGTTCTGGAGATGCTGGTTCTGCAGCTCTTGTCGGAAGAAGAAAAATACGGCTATCAGCTGATCTGCGAGCTGAAGGAGAAAAGCCGGGAGATGTTTCAGCTGAAGGAGGGAACGCTGTACCCCATTCTTTAAAGAATGGAGGACGATGGACTTGTGACC
>CANOFQ010000350.1 GCA_947565325.1 uncultured bacterium | reverse complement strand
CAACTGCACCAAAAGTTTCATGATACTTAAAGCCATTTCGAATCGCTCCGAAGCCTCCCTGTAAAGCCATGCTTCCGCCAGAGAATAGGCATTGGACGCAACGAAGTGTTCACCCTCGGGCCGCTTCATCTGCATAATGGCACTAAAGTTGTCCTCTGTTATCTTTCTGAAACAAACCATAGTTCTCCATACCTCCTCCCACTCAAAAAGCTCCGGAGGCGCTACCGCTCTCTGTGTATCTCATAGGTATCGCCGCTGCAGCCGTTTAAGTAGATCACGTCCTCCGTGACCTCCTTCAGGGACCAGTACCATCCGCCGTCCGACGGGAACGCACAGCTGTTGCGCACGAAGCATTCCTCCATAGGTCTGTATTCCTGCAGGGTCCGCAGATTGTCCTCTGTCATCCTGCATTCATTGTGCCTGACGCATGTGGTGGACAGCATGGCCCATCCCTTCTCACAGTAGCCGTTCTGGCCCACACGGCAGTAGACAAACTTGTCCTGCATGAAGAAGCTGTAAAGGATGGAGTATTTCCGGGTATTGATGCCCACATTGACACAGCCGTCCCCGTATTCAAAGTACTGCCCCCGATTCCACAGCGCCATGCGCTCCGCCACTGGCATATGGGGATCCGCAACATACTTTCTGCCGAAATCCTCCAGATGGATCTCCTCCGCCAGCTCCAGCCTGAATTCGGTTCCGTCATACATCCGGTAGGTCATGCTGCCGTCCTCTTCCACGGTAAAAGTATCCCCCGAATGCTTCTCCAGATGTTCCTTCCCCGTCTCCTCATTATAGAACAGCTCTCCCGAATCCGGGTTCCGCTCACAGTACACGGCCCTTGCGTCATGATTGATCCCAAGCCCGTAGACCGTGCTCATCGTCCCGTAGCTGCGGTGTCTCAGGACACATGCGATCACGTCCCTCTTGATCCGCAGATACGCTATGCTGAAATCCTCCACTGCCGCCACCGTGGCATCCTTCCCACACCAAATACCGAACATCTTCTGCCTGCCTCCTTCTCAAATAAGTAAAATATGCTGCAGGCTCCGAACCTGGTCCGAAGCCTGCGGCAAGCGTCCGTACTTATTTTATTCTACAACAACTGACAGAACTCTGTCCAGCTTAATTTCAGCTGTTTTTTCCGGCCCGGCGCCTCTGTCCGGAGGCCCCGTCGGCCAAGGTTAACGTCACCGTCGGCGGATTCAGGAAGCGTTTCCCGTATACAGCTGGTAATACTTACCCTTTTCCTCCATCAGCTGCTCGTGGGTGCCCCGCTCAATGACCCTGCCCTGCTCCAGCACCAGAATGCAGTTGCTGTTCCTGACGGTGGAAAGCCTATGGGCAATGACGAAATTGGTGCGTCCCTTCATCAGCGCATCCATGCCCTGCTGCACCAGCTTCTCCGTTCTGGTGTCAATGGAGCTGGTGGCCTCGTCCAGTATCAGCACCGGAGGATCGGCGATGGCCGCCCTTGCGATGGCCAGAAGCTGTCTCTGGCCCTGACTCAAATTGGCTCCGTCCCCATGGAGCATAGTGTGGTACCCTTCCGGCAGACGGCGTATAAAACTGTCCGCATTGGCCAGCTTGGCCGCCTTGACCACCTCCTCGTCGGTGGCGTCCAGCTTGCCGTAACGAATGTTCTCCATCACCGTTCCCGTGAACAGATGAGTGTCCTGCAGCACGATGCCCAGAGAACGGCGCAGATCCGCCTTCTTGATCTTGGTCACATTTATGGCGTCATATCTTATTTTCCCATCCTGAATGTCATAAAAACGGTTGATCAGATTGGTGATGGTCGTCTTGCCGGCCCCGGTGGCTCCCACGAAGGCGATCTTCTGGCCCGGCTTGGCATAGAGCTCGATATCGTGCAGTATCATCTTGTCGTCATTGTATCCGAAGTCCACATGGTCGAAGACCACGTCCCCCTTCAGCTCCACATAAGTGGTGGTGCCCAGATCCTTATGATAATGCTTCCACGCCCAGAGCCCCGTGCGCTCCCTGCTCTCCTCCAGCTCCCCGTCCGGCTTCCTTGCGGCGTTCACCAGCTCCACGTAACCCTGATCCACCTCCGGCTTCTCGTCCATGAGCCGGAATACCCTGTCCGCTCCGGCCAGCGCCATGATGATGCTGTTGAACTGCATGCTCACCTGATTGATGGGCATGTTGAAGGATTTGTTGAAGTTCAGGAAGCTGGCCAGCCCGCCCAGCGTCAGCCCGGACACCCCGGTGATGGTCAGTATGCCGCCCACCACGGCACAGACCACATAGCTTAAGTTGCCCAGCTGGGCGTTGATGGGCCCCATGATGTTGGCGAAGCGGTTGGCCTGATAGGCACTGTCGAAGAGCCTGTCGTTCAGCTCATTGAACTGGTTCAGGCTCTCCTGCTCGTGACAGAACACCTTCACCACCTTCTGGCCTGTCATGGTCTCCTCAATGCAGCCGTTCAGTGCGCCCAGGGCCCGCTGCTGCTCTATGAAATACCGGCTGCTGAGGGATCCCACCTTCTTCGTCGCCACCAGCATCACACCCACCATCAGCAGGGTCACTACCGTAAGGGGAATGTCCAGGATCACCATGTAGACGAACACCCCCGCCACCGTGATCACGCTGTTCACCATCTGCGGGATGCTCTGGCTGATCAGCTGACGCAGGGTATCAATGTCGTTGGTGTACATGGACATAATGTCCCCGTGGGCATGGGTATCGAAATACTTGATGGGAAGGGCCTCCATCTTCTCGAACATATCGTTCCGGATGTTCCGGAGGGTTCCCTGCCCTATATTGATCAAAATCCGGGACTGTGTAAAGGATGCCGCCACCCCCAGCCCATAGAATACCGCCACCCTGCCGATAGCTCTGGCCAGAGCGCCAAAATCCGGATTCTCCCTGCCGATCAGCGGCAGTATATAGTCATCGATCAGTGTCCGCATGAACATGGTTCCCTGCAGGCTGGAATACACTGTCACGAAAATACAGACCACCACCACGATCCAGCCTGCCGCATAGTCCTTCAGGGTATATCCCATGACCCGCCTGAAAAGCTTGCCGGGATTCTCGATCTTGGGCCTTGGGCCCCTCCCTCTGGGTCCGCCGGGCCCGTGGCCGCCGGGGCCCCCTGGCCCCCGGCTCATGCCGCCTGCGCCGGCATTCGTTTTATTTTCTCTGTCTTCCGCCATACTATTTGCCTCCTATTTATAGTTCCGTCTCTCCTCTTCAAGCGCCCTTTTCTGGGAAGAATTTCCGGCCGCAAGGTCGTGCGTCCGCAAATCCTTCCGGGCGCTTTCCGTTCCGAGACTGTTTTATAGTTCCGTCTCTCCTCTTCAAGCGCCCTTTTCTGGGAAGAATTTCCGGCC
>CANOFQ010000349.1 GCA_947565325.1 uncultured bacterium | reverse complement strand
GGTGACGGAGAAGAAAGCCCGCCAGTCCCATCCTGCAGAACTTTTCCCGTATGGAAATCCTCTTGTTCATAAGGTACATGGGAATCAGCATGAGCACTGCGCTGCCGCAGTAAATATTGGGCCAGTGGTCCAGTCCCCGCTCCGTATATACACAGACACAGTGTCTTGCCAGCATGTCCAGCACAGAGAAATAGGATTCCGCCTTCTGGGGAAAATCCATGTCCCCGAAATCCGTCTGCAGAAGGGCGCAGACCTCAGGAATGAGCAGCACCGCCGCAAGCCCCCCCGCCAGCAGGGAGAAGGCTCCGAAATACTGGATGCTGCGAAAACGGTTCTTCCTCTCCGTCACCAGCAACAGCACAAAATACAGCACCAGAAAAATACAGATCATGATAGAAAGATAGAAATTCGTGAAGATGGACAAGGCCAGCGTCACACAGTACAGTCCCCAGCGCCCTTCTCTGACCAGTCTCTCCAGCCCCAGCACGATCAGGGGCAGCAGCACCACGCAGTCCACCCACATGATGTTATAATTATAGGCAGCCATGAATCCTGACAAGGCATAAAAGCAGGAGAACAGCAGCGCTCCCCACTCCCTCGGCGCAGATGCCGAATCCCCTGCGCCCAAAAAGCGTCCTCCTATGCGCCTGCGAAAATACAGAAAAGAAGTGAGCCCTGCCAGACCGATCTTGAACACGATCAGATAGCTCATGAATTCCACCAGATGGGCCTCCGGCACCAAAAGGGAAAAGACATGAAGCGGACTGGCCAGATAATACCCGAAAAGCGAAAGGAAATTAGAGCCGATCCCCACGTTGAAGGAAAAGCTTAAGCTCTCTCCTCCCCTGACCTTGTGGAGCAGCTCGCTGAAAAAGGGCGTATACTGATGATACATATCGGCGAACAAGAAGCTCCTGTCCCCAAAGGGATAGATTCGATTTATGGCAAACAGCAGCAGCATGATCCCCGAAGGGATCACCAGTGCGAGAACCGGCGCCGTCCTGTGCAGGTTCCATTTCGGCAGTTTTGCTGTTTTGGACGGTTTCGCTTTCTTGGGCCGCTTTGCGTTTTCCATTGGCCCTGCTGTTTCTGTCAGCGTTGCTTCTTCCAGTACCGTTGCTTCCGGCATTCCTGCCGCTTTTGGTGCTGCTGCCTCCGGCGTTTCCGGTGTTCTTGCCGCTTCCGGTGCTGCCGCTGCTTCCAGCATTTCCGCCTCTCCTATCGGTTCTGTTATTTCTTTTTTCTCTCTGCTCTCGCTCTCTGCCATGACACATATCTCCGATTTTTTATGCCTGAAGGACAATATATCCATATGCCTGCTGGACAATCCACCAGTATTCTAACAGATTTTTCCTGCCAGATAAAGAAAAAATTCTTATATTTTCATGACTGATCTTTTCATGACCTGCATATCATGTTGTGAAGCTTACGGACAGAAACGGATCCGGCAAGATGAGCAAGATGAACAAGAGACAGATGAGAATCGCAATCGTGGGAAGAGAAGCCAGCACGGCCAACTACGTCAGATATGTACGCCTTCTGGGGGCGGAGCCTCTGGTGACGCTGAACCCGCAGGAGCTCTCCGGCTGTCAGGGGCTGCTCCTGCCGGGAGGAGGCGACGTCACCCCCGCCTTCTTCGGTGAGGAAAACAGAGGCTCCCGGGGCATCGACACAGAGCTGGACATCCTTCAGCTCCTCAGCTTTGATCTGGCGGTGCGCAGGAAGCTGCCCGTCCTCGGCATCTGCAAGGGAATGCAGGTCATCAACATAGGGCTGGGGGGCACACTGGTGCAGGATATGCCCACAGGGAAATACCACTGCTATGAAAACGGCGACAAATACCATGTCACCACAGTCTGCATGGACTCATGGCTCCACCGGCTCTACGGCAGGAATCCGATCGTCAACAGCGCCCACCATCAGGCCCTAAAGAAGCTGGGCCGGGGTCTTTTGGCCGTTCAGCGCTGCCCTCTGGACGGCTGTATCGAAGCCGTGGCTCACGAGACCCTTCCCATAATCGGCGTACAATGGCATCCGGAGCGCATCGATGAGGAAAAATCTGGCACTAACGGACGGCTGGTTCTGGACTATTTTGCCTCTCTGCTTTCGGCTTCTGGGTGAACCTGCCTATAGCGGCTTCCGTTTTTGACAGCACATCCTGCTTCATATGATCCCCGGCCATCTCGAACAGCGAACGGATCATGCTCTTCAGGGCATCCGCCGTGTCGTCATCAATCTCCTTCATGGCGGAGATGACTCCGTTCATGCTCTTTTTCCACTCCGCCGTAAAATCGATCAGATTGTCCGCCTCGGATGCGCTGAGCACCTGAAACAGCGTATCCACGAAGGTGTGCAGCTGCCCCTCGTCCAGCGACAGAATCCACTGATTCAAGGTATTGTCCATCTTCTTTCTGCGCTCGTAGATATCGTTTGCCCTTACCAGATGATCCCCTGACACCAGCCATGTGTAGGGGTCATGCTGGGCCAGCCCTAAGGTCTTGCTCCTCACCACACGGTAGCGCATATCCGACTCAAAGAGCATTCCCACCAGAGAGGAATGAGGAAGAATCTTCTCCACCCGCTCCGCTATGGCTTCATATCCCGCATTTTCCAGCACCTCCGGCCGAAAACCCGGCCCGTCCATGCTGTAGATTTGCCGGATTCTGTCCTGAACCTCCTTTTTACATTTCATGGCGCTGTACACCGCAAGATTGCCGCCCTTAGAATGTCCGCCCAGACAAAGGGGCCCGGAAAGCCTTCTGGCTATTTCCTCCAGATACATGACGCTGCACTCCTGTGCAGGCACCGGCGAAGCGAAGGCCATGTTGAAATCCTCCTTCCAGCCTATGATAGTCTCATCCGTGCCCCGGTACGCCACATAGACTGTCCCGTCGTCAAGCCTGCAGGTTATGGCAGAAAACTGAGTCTCCCACTTCTCTTCTACGATATTCACATAATAATTCAGCTCAATGTCACCGAAACGCCTGCCCCCCAGCATGCGCTCCATGAGCGCCCTATTGTTCTTCTCGAAACGCACATCGGCAAAAAGTCTGTCAAAATCCGGATGCTCCTTCAGGCTCCTCAGCAAAACCGCCGGGGCCTCCTCCTTCATCTCCGGCACCATGCCCTCAAATTTAAGATAGGAAAGCTGGCACAACGCCAGACTGTCCACCTCGGTCATAGGCATCTCCACAAAGGAATACCTTCCATACTGTTCCAGATAGTTCAGCACCGTCTCCATTTTATCTCCTTCCCGCCCCATGCCTCAGGTCATGGAGCCAGATCCTAAATTCTTCCATATCACATAACATAATACCAGAAAGCCCTGCTTTTTCTATAAATAAAATCTTATTTTTTACTAAAAATATGCCCAATGCAAGCTTA
>CANOFQ010000348.1 GCA_947565325.1 uncultured bacterium | reverse complement strand
AATTCAAGGCCTCTGGGACTTTTTTGCTGCTTTAGGTGTCAAACTCAGGATTTTATCACAGAACCCATGGATTGCAAGCTTTAAATGCACAAATTCCTAAAATATAATTTTGACCAGGGTCAGGGTAAAGCATATGGTCCCGTCCGGTCCTGTCCCAAGGGGCTCTGCGGTCAGGCTGCCCCCCAGCGCCGCAGCAAGGGATCTGGCGATGGCCAGTCCCAGTCCGGAGCCGCCCTTGCTTCTGGCCCCGTCTCCCCTGTAAAATCTGTCGAACATGTGAGACACTTCCTCCTCCGTGATCTCTTCCCCGTCGTTCACCATCCGGATCCGCACCATCGGCCGGGGCTCTGTTGCCTCCTCCATGGAAATGTGCAGAAAGCTGCGGGCATACCTTCCCGCATTCTGAAATAGGTTCTGAAAAATACGTTCCAGCGCCTCCTCGTTTCCCCTCACCCTCACGGGATGCTCCGGCAGCTCTACCTGCAGACGCAGCTTCTCCAGCAGCCCATAATTCTCCGCAAGGGCCTCCCGCAGCGCCCTGCACACATCCGCCTCCCCGGGCTCCGCCTGACAGTCCCCGCTGCTCACCTGAGAATAAGCGTAGAACTGTGCCACCAGTCTCTCCATGGTGCGGGCGTTCCGCTCCATGATCTCCATGGTTTCCGGCAGGTTCGGCTGAGCTTCCCTCCCTGCGTCAGCAGACTTCCGCAGGAGCTTCAGGTATCCCAGAATCACTGTCAGAGGCGTCCTCAGGTCATGGCTGATGTTTTCGATCTGCTCCTGAAACTCCTTTTCCCGGCGCAGGAAGCCAAGACGTTCCCGGCGCACCTCCTCCAGCAGCAGATTCACGGACTCCATGAGCCTGCCCAGCGTCCCGTCGGGAACGGGCAGCCGGAGAATCCGGTTCTGCTCAAGCTCTGCGCAGATCTCCCGCAGCTCCCCGTCCATCTCCCGCAGGGCTCTCTTCAGCAGGAAATACCGGAGCGCAAAATACCCTCCCGCCGCCAGCGCCGCCCCCAGCGCCAGACCCAGACAGACCATAGAAAAATTTGTTTCCATCCCTTTGTCCCCCATCCCGTCGCTGTCCATCCTTTGAGGAGTCGTTCGCAGACACCTTTGCGGTCTGCTGACAGTTTCTTCCCCCTTCTCCTCATATCTCCTTTTTTCTGAGCAGCACTGCCGCCCCCAGGCTAAAGAGAAGGATCCCTGCGGCCCCGGCAATCACACATTTCCCCATTCCTGCCGCCGTGTCCCATATAGGGGCGCACCGGGACATGGTGACCTCCATGTCCATGAAGAAATTCTGGGGCATCCACATGGCGATGCGGGTCAATATATCGTCGCCGGTTCCCAGAAGCATCCCCGCCAGAAGGAACATCTTGGGAAGGACAATCATAATGCCGACCCATGTCAATATGGCCACAAGGGACTTGTCGATATACTCCAGCAGGAAAACCGCCAGAATAATGGACGCAATGCCGGACAACGCCACTGCGGGCAGCTCCATCAGCACATCCTCCACCGCAGTGGGACCTGCGGGATCCAAAAGAGCCACTGCGCTGCCGATGTAGACGGGCAGCACAAGAACCAAGATCGCCAGCGCCGTCAGAAAGCTCACCAGACATTTCCCCGCAAAGATCTCCATCCGGGAGATGCCGCCGGCAATGCTGTTGCGTTCCGCCCCCTTCCTTCTGTCCCCCTCGTAAAGCGATGCGGCCACGTCCGCCGCCACATAACAGTATAGCATCGGCTGGGCAACCAGTATGGAAAAAGAAAAAGACGTGATCCCATAGCGGAAATGCTCCTGGTCCTTCAACAGAAACAATGCAAAATTCAGCAACAGAACCAGCGCCGAAAAGGTGCCCGCCATCGTCAGGACGATCCTGATGCGCCATACTCTGTACAGCTCGCTCTTCACATAATTCAGCATATTATTCACCTCTCAAACCTTCTTGTCATCTCAAACCCTTTACCGCCCGTTTCATACACCTCAGTTTGGTTCTTCGGATCACTTCCGGGCCTTCAGGCTCATGTAATACTCCTCCAAAGTGGCATGGTGCCGCTCCAGCCCCCTGATTCCGATCCCGTGCTCCGCCGCCAGACGGCTGTAAGCCTCCGGCTCCCTTTTATGCCCCAGAATCCGCAGCGTCCGATCCGGCAGCACCTGATAGGATTCCTCCGGAAAACAGCCCGCCAGAAGTGCGGCATACACCTCCGCATCCGAGACCGCAATGTCCAGATAGTCCATACATTTTTCCTGCAGCCTTTCCGCAGGCAGCTCTTCCAGCATCCGTCCCCTGCTTAAGAATCCGAATACCGTGGCCGTCTGCTGCAGCTCCGAAAGGATATGGCTGGAGACCAGAATGGTGATGCCCCGCTCCTGATTCAGCTTAAGAAGCAACGTCCGGAATTCTACGATGCCGCTGGGATCCAGCCCGTTGATCGGTTCGTCCAGAACCAACAGCTCCGGCTCCCCCATCATGGCCATGGCAAGCCCAAGCCGCTGCTGCTGCCCCAGAGAGAGCTTCCTGCACTTGGCCTTCCTCTTCTCCCAGAGATCCGTGAGCCGCAGCATCTCCCCCACCTTGCCCTTCTGGGGAACTCCCTTCTGGATACGGCAGTACTCCAGCATCCCCTCCACGGTCATGTCAGGATAAAAGCCCGGCCGCTCGACCATGACGCCCATGCGCCTCCGGCACCTCATGAGAGCCTTTTCCTCATGGTGTCCGAAAAGGCGGATCTCCCCTCCGTCAGCGAACACATGTCCCGCCAGCAGCTTCAGAAAGGTGGATTTTCCTGCGCCGTTGTCACCGATCAGCCCGTAGACGCTCCCCCTTGTCACATGAATGTCCACCTTGTCCAGCGCAAGGACAGAACCATACTTTTTTGTGATTTGTTTCGCTTCGACAACATTCTCACCGGCATGATCACCCATCATCTCACCTCCGCATTTCCCGCCCGGTCAGACAATCCCCGGGTCTGACTGTCCAGCCGCTGGCTCGCCCAGCCATAGGCCCCTCCGGCCATTCGGCGGCAGAAAATTCGTTTCGCCTTTCCGGCGGAGGCACCGGATCCGCATCTCGTGCCTCCGCTCTTTGATGAATGTAGTATACCTCACCGGTTCTTAATAAGTCATAAAGAAGGTTTAAAGAAGTTGTAAAGAATTATTTCAGAGAATCTGTTTTCGGAAAGCGCTTCCGTGACTCTATTTCAGCTGGAAGCCTATGCCGTACACCGTCTGGATATACTCGTCCTCTGCGCCCGCCTCACGGAACTTCCGCCGCAGATTGCTCACATGGACATTCACCGTGTTGTTCTCCCCGTAATATCCTCCGTCCCATACCAGCTCATAGAGCCTCTCTCTGGAAAATACCTTCTCCGGATTCTGCACCA
>CANOFQ010000347.1 GCA_947565325.1 uncultured bacterium | reverse complement strand
TATCTGAACCGATTTTCAGGTAATACGTTTTCCCGCTCACCAAATCATTTTTCCTTTTCAAATGTCAATTTCAGATGTCCGTCCTGGCCTTCTGATCAAATGCATGTAAAAATATGTGTGTTCCCCTCTCCTCCGGCTTCTTCATTTTATCACAGTGCCGCTTGTTTCCAACTGAAAACTTCTGAATTGTACATTTCTTTCCTTTAATTGTCCGTAAATGATCCGTGAATTCTACGTCAGCTGCAAAAAAACGGCGTTGCTATTGATTTTAAGAGGGGAAAAAGGTATACTGAAGCCAGCGCCGGGACATAGGCTTCCCGGACAGGCCCGGAATATATGGTTCTATATAAGACGATACAGAAATTCTAAATTCATAGGACAGAGAGGTAAACATATGAGCAAAAAGAAAGCAGTCGTGTCCCTGGGACACGATGCCTTAGGCTACACCACCGGTGCCCAGAGGGATGCGGTAAAGATAACGGCGTCGGCCCTTGCCGATCTGGTGGAGGAGGATTATCAGCTTACCATCACCCACAGCAACGGTCCCCAGGTCAGCATGATCCACAAGGCTATGACGGAGCTGCGGCGTATCTACATCGACTATACGCCGGCGCCCATGTGCGTCTGTTCCGCCATGAGCCAGGGCTACGTGGGCTATGATATCCAGAACTCTCTCCGGAGCGAGCTGCTGAAGCGGGGAATCTGTAAATCCGTCTGCACCATCCTGACGCAGGTCACCGTAGATCCCTACGACGTGGCTTTTTACGAGCCAACCAAGGTCATAGGCCGGCATATGTCTCCGGAGGATGCGGAGACAGAGCTGAAAAAGGGAAATTATGTGAAAGAAGATCCCGGAAAAGGCTTCCGCCGGGTAGTGGCTGCCCCTAAACCCATAGACATCGTGGAGATCGAGGCCATCCGCACCCTTGCAGAGGCGGATCAGGTGGTCATTGCCTGCGGAGGCGGAGGAATCCCCGTCATCGAACAGCAGCACAACCTGAAGGGAGCATCCGCTGTCATAGAAAAGGATGCCATCGCCGGAAAGCTCGCCGCCGAGTTACGCTGTGACGAGCTGATCATCCTCACCGGGGTGGACTGTGTCTACAGGGACTTTGGCACACCGAACCAGACTGCCGTTCCTTCCCTGAACACGGCGGAAGCCAGAGAGGCCCTTGCCCAGGGCCAGTTCGAGGCCGGAACCATGCTGCCCAAGATCGAAGCAGCCCTCGCTTATCTGGAGAAGGTGCCTGCCGGCAGAGTGCTGATCACCTCCATGGCAAGGGTAAAGGATGCAGTCAGGGGCAAGGCAGGGACTGTGATCACCGCATGAATGCATCCCATAACGGATACCCCTTGCGGCTGCCCTGCCCATTGCCCGCAGAAACGAAGCCGGCTCAGCTTCCCAATGCCACAAGCATGGCTCCTACCATGATGCAGAAGTCCGAAAGGTTGAACACGATCCTCCGCAGGGGCTCCCATTTCAAATCTATGGAAAAATAATCCACTACATGTCCTCTCCTCAGCCTGTCATAGGCATTGCTGAAGGCGCCCCCCAGCAGCAGAGACAGACCGGCCTTCAGCAGGCCTCTGCCCTTATGCCCAAGGCTGAGGATGAAAAACACTGTCAGCAGACCGGTCATGGCCAGCGCTGCCGCCGTCACCGCCCGCCTATGATTCTCACCGAAATTCAGCATGGCTCCTCTGTTATGATGTCTCCGAACCACTATGAATCCGTGTCTCTGCGGAAATTCTTCTTCCTCCATGCCCTCTATTCTGTTTTTGATCCACAGGTCTCCGAAAAAGATCCCCGGAACCATCAGCACATATTTTGCCGCCATGCTTTTCTTTTCCCTTCAATACAGTGTTTCATCAATATCGTACTATCACTTGCCGTGCTTCTTGTCCAGTTTGGCTACCACGATGGACTTGATCACCATCCACAGCACCGCATAGAGCAGCGCCGCCACCGGCCAGATGAACGCTGCCGTTTTCCATTCAAATACCCTCGCTCCCCATCCGCCTTTCCTCATGCCCACGGCAAGGAACACCGCCACCGCCGCACACCAGTAGGCTCCCGGGAAAAAAGCCATCCTCTTTCTGGCCAGCTTTTCTGCCGCCGTATAATCTCCCTCCTGAAGCAGCATATTGAAGCTGCCCTTGATGCTTCCGGCCCACACGAACAGAAAGACCGCCACAGCCACCAGCGCCAGCAGCACAGCCACGCAGACAATATACACCATGTCCGGTGCAGAAAAGGCGGCGGCTATCATCAGGGGAACCACTCCCAGAATACAGAGTACCGTGCCTGCCGTGGTGGCAATTCCGTCTGTTCTGGCAAAGCCCTCCCTGTTTCTCTCCACGATTCCTCTGACACCATACTGCAGCGTCAGGTTCTCTTTCTCGATGTATTCATATTTTGACAGCTTCATTTCACCGTACACCAGAATCCCCACGCCTATGGCCAAAAGAATCAAAAGCACCGTCACCCCGAAGCCTCCTGCCATATCCTCCGTCACTCCGGCATTTCCATATTCCGACAGCCCGGCCAGCAGAAGCATGGGTATGGGGGACAGAATGCACAGAGCCGTCCCCAGTCCGGCCGGAACAGCAATCTTTCTTTTCAGCCGTAAGAATAGGTCCGCCTCTTCCACCGACACGCATTTTGCATCCGTCTCCCCGCATTCGATCTCCCTTTCGGAGATCTCCTCCGTCTCCACCTCGTCCTTTAACAGATAATCCGTGCTGACCCCGAACAAGCCGCTGATCAGTATGATCTTGTCAATGTCCGGAATAGATGCTCCCGATTCCCATTTTGAGACGGACTGTCTGGAAATATTCAGCTTCTCCGCCAGCTCCTCCTGAGACCATCCCTTTTTCTTCCTTAATGTCATAATCTTTTCTGCCAGAATCATTTTTTCCTCCTGCCTGCCATGATGGGCATTCCGCCCGTTCCGGCTTCGGCTTTTCCTTTCCGCACCTATGTGCCCCTCTTTCTCTTTTCAGGAAAGCCCCAAAAAAGTTTTGGCTGCATCCTTGGGAAAAGCATAGCAGAAATCTCGGTTGACAACCAGCAAGTGCGCTTGGAAATCCGTCAACTGGCAGTTGCGATTCCTTCCGTCTCAAAGATTATATCATCCTTATTTATGCAGCTCTGTTCATTCATAATCTACACTTATAAGGCAGAGTCCCTGTGCCGGTGCGGTAGGCCCCGCCTTCTGTCTCTCCGAATTGTCTAAAACCTTCTGGAGCTGTTTCAGCGTCATTCTTCCATAGCCTATCTCCAGAAGAGCTCCCACCATGATGCGCACCATATTCTGCAGAAATCCCGTTCCGTGGAAGGTAAAATACAAATATCACTTCTTCTGCTCTATCTCTATTCTGTCCACGCACCGCAGAGTGGATTTCTTCACAT
>CANOFQ010000346.1 GCA_947565325.1 uncultured bacterium | reverse complement strand
TGAAAAATGTGCTAAAAAATTTATAAAAAATGTAGCTTTTCGACGTTTTGAATTGTATTATCAGTGAACGGGCCCATGGAGCTTATGGTGTAGCGTATGCGGCTTCAGGTCTGCAGGGCATACATGGTCTATGCGGTCTTGTAGTGTCTACAAGATTTACGGAGAAGGAACGTTATGAGGAGGAAGAGGAACAAAGAAGCTGGGAAAGAAAGGGGGAGACGGCAGAGTGGGGTATAAGTCACGGCAGAGAGACGATTCAGAGATCATAGATGAGTACTCCGTCATGGTATACCGCATGGCCTACTCCCTCGTGAAGAATCGGCAGGACGCAGAGGATATACATCAGGAAGTGTTCCTGAAATATCTGAGGAAGCGGCCTGCGTTTGAAAGCAGTGAGCATGAGAGGGCGTGGTTCCTGCGTGTCACCGTCAATCACTGCAGAAACCTATGGAAAACGGCTTGGAAACGGAGGGTGACGGGGAATTTTTACGAGAACCTTGAAAGGTATGAGGAGAGATACGAAGAAGGATACAAAGACGGACAGAGAGAAGGATATGGAGAACATGATGAAGCAGGATATGAGGCGGGGCAGACGACAGCCGAAGGAGAAGAACCATATGGAATCATTGAGCTTGTGAAGTCCCTTCCCGCAAAGTACCGTGCGGTGATTCACCTTTTCTATTACGAAGAACTGTCTATTGATGAGATTTCCAGAGTGCTGGGAAGGAAGCCCTCTACTGTGCGGACACAGCTGACCAGAGCCCGGACTGCATTGAAAGCCCTGCTGGAAAGGGAAAATGGATAGCAGGCGGAAGAGGCGGGAGACAGCAGGAGGAGACGGAAGGAGATAACTGGGATGGGAGAGACCGCAGAAGACGGGAGAAACAGCCGAAGGTAGCGAGACACAAGCGGATACCGTGAGAAAAAGTGGTTAAGCAGGGCAAACCCGAAGATTATAGACGACAAAAAGACAGGAGGAAATTATGCTTGACAGAGGGATATTGGACAGAAAGATACAAAACAGAAAGATACAAAACAAAAAGATAGAAGACAAAAAGATATCGGATAAAAGGATATGGGATAGAAGCATATCGGATAAAAAAGGGACAGACGGGAACATTTCCGGTCAGGATGCTTTTGATGAGGATATCTTTAAAGATACCTATCGGGAGGCGTATGACCGTATCGCCCCGGACAGGGACTGCCTCTGCAGGCTTAAGGATGAGATGGAGGAGCTGGAGGACAGATCCAGAGGCATGATGATTTTCGCACTGCTCAAGCCCGTTGCGGCGGTCTGTGCGGCGCTGTGTATGCTGATTGTGGTGTTTCTGCCCATTGCGGCGAAGGGATCGGCAGGGGTCTATAATGTGATTGCGAAATATGCCCCGTTTCTTGCGGATTTCTGTCTGCCGCAGAAGTACAGCGATTCCAGCAACGGAATCATTATGCAGGTGGAGGCGGTTCAGGTGGAGGGCAATGAGGCCGTGGCGCTGGTTTCCTTTTCCAATGAGGAAGGGGAAAACAAGATCAAGGGAAGAGTGGACATGTATGACAGCTACAGCCTGAGAAGCTATGGGGCGGTAAGCAATATAGGGAGCGGAAGCCTTCTGGAGTATGACCCGGAGGAGGGGAAAGCATATTTTAAGATAAGCGTGACGGGCACCGACGAATTTGACAAGGCGAGGCTGGTTCTGCATGTGAGGATGCTACTGACTGAGTGCGGCAGTGAAAGACAGACGGTTTCCCTCAGCGATCTGGTGAGGAATCCTGCCTTAAAGAGGGAGGTTCTCAACGGTCTGGGGGGAAACCTGAATATATTGGAGAATCTGCCGGAGGGAAATTCCTATTTCCGATGGACGGAAGACGAGTCCTATCGTCCGGCGATTACCGTGATGGATATCAGGAAGGCCACTGCGGACATGGCGGATGTCTTCACCATTATGGGGGTAGGCTATCAGGACGGCATTCTACGGGTGCAGAGCTGCAGGGGCACCTTTGCGAAATCGGACAGGCATGGGCGGTTTTATGTGGTTGACCCGCAGGGCAATGAGAAAATCCCGGATGCCGGCTTCAGCTGGCATGAGGAGGTGGACGGCGAGAGGCTGATGTTTGATGAAGACTGGTTTTTGGTGGAAGAAGAGGATCTGGACCAGATCGGTATGTATGTGATAATCGAGCGGGAAGAGGGCTGCGTCAAGGGAAACTGGGAGGTGGTTTTTGGAATGGAGCAGTAGCACGGAGCGAAAACTAAGCACGCCATTTCCGGCTGCAGAAATGGCGTGCTTGCACTGACCTTAGAATCTCCCTCACATCTGCCAGAATTCCACATCGTTATAAACGAAGTCCGCTTTTTCCTCCTCAGAGAAATTCTCTGTGGGGTAATCCTTGGGAATCAGGTCTATGTACCTTGAGTGCTCCGTCTGCCCGTCGATGCCGTCCTTGTTCAGCGTGCAGCGGGAGAAGCGGAGAGTGTTCTTTGCCATGTAGTCTCTGTGATAGTCTTTTGCGAATGGCTGTCCATTGTAGCCGGCGGTGGGGTTCTCGAAGATCGGCTCGTCCGCCAGCAGGAGCTCCCGCAGGCGGGGCAGGGACACGTATTCGCCCTCCTTATCCTTCAGGTACAGCCGCCATGTGGGGTCAAGCATGATGCGTCTGCCTGACGGCAGGAGGCAGTCCACCACTACATGGCAATCGTTGAACGGCTCTTCGTAGGGCTGGCAGGTGATGTGCTGGGCCTTGATTCCGTTCAGGCGCAGCAGCGAGGCCAAGAGGATGGCAAGGCCCCGGCAGTTGGTCTTGCCGTCGTTTTTTTCACAGAACGAGACGAGGTCGGTTATTTTCCTTCCGGATCCTGCGCCGCCGGAGCCGTTATGCCCGAAATGGTCGCAGACGAAATCGAGGAGCTTGAAGGCGATTTCGTCCGTGGCGGGCTCCAGCCCCTTTAAATATTCGGAGTAACTGTATTTTTCCAGTATCTGGGGGATATCGCCCCCCAGAACAAA
Organism: uncultured bacterium; assembly: GCA_947565325.1. GTDB lineage: Bacteria > Bacillota > Clostridia > Lachnospirales > Lachnospiraceae > Acetatifactor. The sequence goes on along the minus strand of CANOFQ010000346.1, from coordinate 418 downwards.
TTCATTAGTGCAGCCATAGGTCTTGGATCTGTCATATTCGGCGTATTGCTTCAGAATTTCGATCTTCGGTTTGTCAAGAGGCGGAACCACTATCTTTGTCGGGGCATATCTATAGGGCTCGTCTTCGGGGACATTGCCCAGCTTTTTATATTTTATGGGCGTGGTTTTGCCGTGCTGTGTATAAAAGCCCTCCAGGCAGCCGTCCGCATATTTGACGTGATAAACCATGCGGTAGTATTCGTCGTTGATTTCATAGCACAGATATCCGTCCTTTTCATAGACGCAGTTGGGCTCACAATTATAATAGCCGGTTGATCCAAACGACATTTTCATGCGGAGAGGTGTTTCGTCAAAGATATTTAAGACTTCTTCCTGTTCCTCGCAGCACCATTTTCCCACTAAACGTTTATCCATTTTC
>CANOFQ010000345.1 GCA_947565325.1 uncultured bacterium | reverse complement strand
TATGCTGTACATCAAGGGCATGGAAAGAATGCACAAGAATGCGGGAATGGCCTCCACCATGTTCTCCCACTGAATCTTGACCACGGAAGCGATCATATAGAAGCCGACGATGATAAGCGCAGGAGCCGTGGCAAAGGAAGGGATGGTGAGGAACAGGGGCGAGAAAATCACGGAAAGCAGGAAAAGCAGACCCGTGGTCACGGCGGTCAGTCCTGTCCGCCCGCCCTCGGTGACGCCGGAGGCACTCTCCACAAAGGTGGTGGTCGTGGAGGTTCCCAGGACAGCGCCTGCACTGGTAGCGATGGCGTCTGCCAGAAGCGCACCCTTGATTCTGGGCAGCTTGCCGTCCTTGTCCAGCATATTGGCCTTGGAGGATACGCCGATCAAAGTTCCCAGTGTATCAAAGATATCCACGAACAGAAATGCGAAGATTACCACGATGAATTCCGTTATGCTCTTCAATGCGCCGAAATCGGCCTTGAATACCTGCCCGAAGGTCTTGCCCAGAGCGGTAAAGTCAAATGACACAAAGGCAGAAGGAATGACCGAGTACATCCCCAGATCAGGGTTGGGCTTATAGAGGCCTACCAGCTCGCAGAGGATGCCCAGCACCCACGTGATCAGGATACCGAACAGAATACCGCCCTTGATCTTCTTGATCAAAAGGAAGCCGGTGACCAGGACACCGATCAGCGCCAGCAGAGCGCCCATTCCGATGGAGCTGAAATCTGTCTTGAAGTTCTGGTAGGTCACCAGCGTGGAATCATTGTTCACCACGATTTTGGCATTCTGCAGGCCGATGAAGGCGATGAACAGACCGATGCCTGCGCTGACGGCAGATTTCAGGGTCATGGGGATGGCGTTGAAGATGGCCTCCCTCACATTCGTGACGGAAAGAACGATAAAAATCAAACCCTCCACGAACACCGCAAGCAGCGCCATCTGCCAAGAATACCCATAGGTAAGCACTACCGTATAAGCAAAATAGGCATTGAGACCCATTCCTGGCGCCAGAGCGAACGGATAGTTTGCGAACAGGGCCATCAGCACGGTGCCCAAGAAAGATGCCAGCGCCGTCGCCAGAAGAACCGCTTTCGCATCCATTCCCGATGCGGAAAGGATGTTTGGATTCACGGCAAGGATATAAGCCATGGTCATGAAGGTGGTGATGCCTGCCATGATCTCTGTCCTTACATTCGTGCCGTTCTCCTTAAGTTTAAAGAACTTCTCTAACATGTTTTTCCCTCCTGTGTAGTTTGATTAGAGAACCTATCTATTGCCAAACGCATGATAATGACTCAATGTCACAATCCTCCATCAAGTTATATAATACGTTTCACAATCCCCTCACATTTTTGACAGATCTCTTCTGCGTCCTCCCCTTCCGGCAGGCAGAAATCTCCTTTTTCATATAGTATTTTTCCGTTTATCATGGTCATGCGCACATTTGACTTACTGCCGCTGTACACGATGTTCTTGGGTATATTGTGCAGAGGCTGCATATTGGGCCGGTGCAGGTCAATCAGGATCATGTCTGCCAGCTTTCCCTCCGTCAGCACGTCTGCCCCGGAAAGTCCCATGGCCAGAGCGCCTCCTCCGGTAGCCATTGCCAGCACCTCCTCCGCGTCCAGACTGGCGGCATCCCTCTCCCGCACCTTGCTCAGTCCCGACACCAGAAACATCTCCCGGAACATATCGAGACAGTTGTTGCTGGCCGGCCCGTCCGTTCCGATGGCCACGGGGATCCCCCGCCGCACGAATTCCGCCACCGGCGCTATGCCGCTGGCAAGCTTTAGATTGGAGGCCGGATTTGTAACCACGGCAAGTCCGTGTTTCGTAAATACATCCATGTCCTGGTCGGTCATATATACACAGTGATAGCCGCCTCCCCCATAATCAAAAATGCCCAGACTGTCCAGAAACGCCGCTGGCGTCATGCCATGGCGGTTTTTGCAGCCCTCCACCTCCGCTTCCGTCTCCGCAAGGTGGGTGAATACCGGGGCATGGTATTTTCTGGCAAGTCCTGCCACCCCCGAAAGCAGCTCCTTGGAGCAGGTATATTCCGAATGGAAGCCCAGCCGGTAGCTGATCAGAGGATGATGCCCGTTCCATTTCAGATATTCCGCCTCCTGCCGCTCTACCGAGGAAGTAAAGTCATTCAGGCCGCTGGTGAGGACGCAGCGCATACCCATGTCCATGCAGGCCTGTCCCATGGCATCAGGGGTCAGGTACATCTCAAAAATGGAGGTGATTCCCGAAGTCAGATACTCCAGCACCGCCAGCTTGGTAAAATGGTAAATATCCTCCCAGGAAAGCTTCGCCTCCATGGGGAACACCCGCTCCTGCAGCCACTGCTGCAGAGGCACGTCATCCGCATAGGAGCGCAGGAAAGTCATGGCAGAATGGGTATGGGCATCCTTGAAGCCCGGCATCAGCAGATTCCCGCCGCAGTCCACCTGCCTGTCCCAGCGGATTTCGGGAAAACCCGCCCCTAGGGAGCCCTCCTGCTTCATGACCTGCTTCAGCTTGTCCGCCTCCCCCACATAGACGATCCTGGCGTCCTTCACCCAGACCTCTCCCCAAAAGACGGGGCGGAGCCTCTCGATGGACACCTCTCTCTCCATGGACGTCCCTCTCTCCATGGACATCCCTCTCTCCATGGTCAGGATCCTTGCGTTGTATAATCGGATATTCACCTGATGGAATCACCTCCAAACCCGTGGGGCAGCAGCTCGTCTAATCCATAGACCTTATAATCACAGAGGCTTTTCGCAACGATGACCTTGAAGCCAGCCCCGGCGAATTCCTTCATGACCTGCCTGCAGATGCCGCAGGGATAGGCGTAATCAGCAGGCTCCTCCCCCTCCATGCCTCCTGCTATGGCGATAGCCGCAAATCCTCTCCTCCCCTCGCTCACGGCCTTGAATATGGCCGTCCGCTCTCCGCAGTTGGATGCGCCATAGGAGGCATTCTCAATATTGCCTCCTGTATAGATCTCACCCTCCGCCGCAAGCAGAGCGGCTCCCACGGTATAATGGGAATAAGGGGCATATGCCGATGCTCTGGCATCCAGCGCCGCCTGAATCAGCGGAAGAATCACCTGCTGATCCATCTGTGGCTGAACCATGGCTTCCGTGTTGACCGAATCAGTCATCTGCCGCTCCTCTCCGTCTTTCTTCCTGTCTTTTTATCCGGACCCTTTTGCTCTTTTCTCAGGCCCTTCCTATTCTTTTCTCAGTATCTTCTTGTTCTTTCCTCGGTATCTTCTTGTTCTTTCCTCAGGACCTTCTTGTTCTTTCCTCAGAACCTTCCTGTTCCTTCCTCAGGACCTTCCTGTTCTTTCCTCAGAACCTTCTTATTCCTTCCTCAGAACCTTCCTGTTCTTTCCTCAGAACCTTCCTGTTCCTTCCCAGAATCCTCCCGTCTTTTCCCAGAATACTCACAGCGCTTATCG
>CANOFQ010000344.1 GCA_947565325.1 uncultured bacterium | reverse complement strand
TTCCATGGAAAAAGTAATTTCCAAGGAAGAAGGGAATATTCGGGAAAGGGTGGCGTCATGACGAAAGCAGCTTCAAAAAAGTATGAAATAGATATGTGCAACGGACCTCTTTTGGGCAAGATCCTGATCTTTTATGTCCCTCTGATGCTGTCAGGGATACTGCAGCTTCTGTTCAATGCAGCAGACGTAGCCGTGGTAGGGAACTTTGCGGGGAAGGAGTCTCTCGCAGCGGTGGGCTCCACCGGCTCCCTGACGAACCTGATCGTGAACCTGTTCATCGGGCTCTCGGTGGGCGTGAATGTGCTTGTGGCCAGATTTTATGGGTCGGGCCAGATGGCAGAGCTGAAGGAGACCGTACAGACTGCGGTGGCAACAGCCCTTGTCAGCGGCGTGATCCTAGTTTTCGTGGGTTTTTTCATCGCAAGGCCGGCCCTTGCCTGGATGGACACGCCGGAGGACGTGATCTCCCATTCTGTGCTCTATATGCGGATATACTTCGGGGGCATGCCCTTCATGATGGTGTATAACTTCGGCAGCGCAGTGCTCCGGGCGGTAGGGGACACCAGAAGACCCCTCTACTATCTCTCCATAGCCGGGGTGGTGAACGTGGTGCTGAACCTGATCTTCGTGATCGTCTTCTCCATGGGCGTGGCAGGGGTGGCTACGGCGACGGTGGTTTCTCAGGCCATTTCCGCCGCCCTGGTGGTGCGCTGTCTGGTGAAATCTGACAGCGAGTACCGGCTGGTGCTGGAGGGCATGCGGATTTCGCCGGACAAGCTGAAGAGAATGATCCAGATCGGCGTCCCTGCGGGAATGCAGGGGGCGCTGTTCTCCATATCAAACGTGCTGATCCAGTCCTCGGTGAACAGCTTCGGCTCTACTGTCATGGCAGGAAACACGGCAGGGAGCAATATAGAGGGTTTCGTCTATACCTCCATGAACGCCTTCCATCAGGCAGCCATCAGCTTCTGCGGCCAGAATTACGGTGCCATGAAGTACAAGCGGGTCGGAAAGATCCTTCTGATCTGTCAGGGGCTGGTGATCGGGGTTGGAATCCTGATGGGCAGTGCGGCATATCTGTGCGGCGGCACCCTTTTGAAGATATACACGCCGGACAATGAGACCATACAGTACGGACTGCTTCGCATGAAATATATCTGTGTTCCATACTTCCTGTGCGGCATGATGGACGTGATGGTAGGTGCACTGCGGGGCATGGGCTATGCCATCATGCCTATGCTGGTGTCCCTGACGGGAGCCTGCCTGTTCCGGGTGGTATGGATCTACACGATATTTCAGAGTTATCATACGCTTCCGTGCCTTTATATTTCTTATCCGATCAGCTGGGCGCTGACCTTTCTGGTACATCTGGCCTGCTTCGGGATCGTGTACGGAAGGCTGCTCAAAAGGACGGCTGTGACGGCGGTATGATTTCTCCGACAGAATCAACGGCATGGGAAGACAGTGGCACAAAGACGGCAATACGGCCTATGTGTCGGAAAGGCAGGGAATATGTTCATATCATTGGAAGGGATCTGGCAGGCCGAGCTGGGGGACGGAACCTGCGGCGAGATAAGGCTGCCGGGGACGCTGGACGAAAATAAGCTAGGTCATAGGGATATCTGTGCAAGGGCATGGCACCCGGATCAGGAGCTGGGAAATGCCGGGGAGGAATTTCAGGAGGAGGCCCCCATTGCCACCAGATTTACAAGAAAGTACACTTACGAGGGGGAGGCGAGATTCACCAAAAAAATCCTGTTTTCCCTGCCCGAGGGAAAAAGGGTGTTTCTTGAGGCGGAGAGGGCAAGAGTTCTGCGCCTGTTCATCGACGGCAGAGAGATCCCCCCATGGCAGCCTGCAAGCATCAGCACCCCCCATGTGTTCGAGGTGACGGGCCTGCAGTGGGGGGAGCATGAGGTGACGCTGCTTTCCGACAACAGCTATCCGGGACTGCCCCATGATGATATCGTATATTCATCTGCCGCCACCGACGAGACCCAGACGAACTGGAACGGGGTTCTGGGCTATCTCAGACTCCGGGTGGAGGAGCTGACTTTTCTGTCCCATGTAGCGGTGCTTCCCAAAGAAAATGGGCTCCGGGTGAGGGCAGAGATATCTTCCCGGAAACCATGGCACGGGTACCTGCTGCTTTCATCAGAGAGCTTGGCGCATGAGGTAAGAGTGGAGGCGAATGGTGGAGGGGAGCCCGGGGAGGTGCTTCTGGAGGAGCTTCCTCTGGCCAGAAACGTGAAGCGCTGGGACGAGGAGGAGGGAATGCTCTATGAGATGAGGGCCGCACTGGTGGAGCAGTGCCCTCAGGGAGGAGAGCGGATCGTTGACGAAAAAACAGTGACCTTCGGCATCCGTACCTTCGGGGACGACGGCAGCGGAAGACTTGCCCTGAACGGACGGAGGATATTCCTGCGCAGTGAGGCCAGCTGTGGGGAATTCCCGGAGACGGGCCATGCCCCTATGGGAGAGGCGGTATGGGAGGACATACTGATGCGATACCGCTCCTATGGGGTGAACTGCGTCCGTTTTCATTCCCACTGTCCGCCGGAAGCGGCGTTTGCGGCGGCAGACCGTCTCGGCATGCTGATGCAGCCGGAGCTGTCCCACTGGAACCCCCGGAACGCCTTTGCTTCCGAGGAGAGCTGGGCATATTATAGGACGGAGCTGAAGGCCGTCATCAGGATGCTTGCAAACCACCCTTCCTTCGTGATGCTGACCTTCGGAAACGAGCTTCACGCCGACGAGACAGGGCACAAGAGAATGGACCGGCTGCTGGAGCTGGCCCGCACCCTGGATGATACAAGGCTTTACGCCAATGGCTCCAATGTACATTACGGCTGGGCGGGCTGTGATCCCCGGAGTGACTTTTACACGGCCACGGGCTGCCGGGAAGCGGCGATCCGGGGAACCTTCGCAGGGATGGAGGGGTATATCAACCGCTCCTATCCGAATGCGAAAAGAAATTATGACGAAAGCATGGAAATTATTCGGAAAGAATACTCCAAGCCTGTTTTCAGCTTTGAGGTAGGACAGTTTGAGGTGCTGCCGGATTTTTCCGAGTTGTCCCTGTTCAAAGGGATCTCTGACCCGGCAAACCTGCGGCTGATTCAGGACAAGGTACGGGAATCCGGACTGGAGGAGGAATGGCCCCGGTACGTGGAGGCATCCGGAGAGCTTTCCAGAATCGGCTACCGGGAAGAAGTGGAGGCCGCCATGCGCACAAGGGAGCTTTCCGGAATCTCCCTGCTGGGACTGCAGGACTTCCCGGGGCAGGGCACGGCGCTGGTGGGCATGATGAATTCTCATCTGGAGCCGAAGCCCTTCGGTTTTGCCAGACCGGAGCATTTCAGGAAATTTTTCAGGGAGAGCCTGCCCTTGGTCCTTCTTGAGAAATATACCTATGAGTCCGGAGAGACCCTGCAGGCAGAGGTTCTGGTGGCCAATTTCGG
>CANOFQ010000343.1 GCA_947565325.1 uncultured bacterium | reverse complement strand
TTCATCTGCTCTTCCTGCTTCTTGATCATACGACGAACCATCTCGCCGCCGATAGAACCGGCCTCACGGGAAGTCAAGTCTCCGTTGTAGCCTTCCTTCAGGTTCACGCCCAGCTCGGATGCAACCTCGGTCTTGAAACGGTCCATGGCTGCCTTTGCTTCGGGAACTTCTACTCTATTGCTCTTGTTACCAGACATTCTTTCTCACCTCCTGAACTTTTGAGATTTCATCTATCTTCAAGATAAGTGCCGCCCGCACTTATCCTGAGGATGAGAATCAGTTTAAGTGTTTGCTGCGACTTATCTTGACCTTAGTATGACCTTGAAAAAGTAAAATATGTTGGAAACTTTTGGCGGAAGGTAAGGTTTACAGAAGAACGAAAATATGATATGGTAAGTGGGCAGATTTATGCGGACTGGCAATTTGGATTTCATATTTTTTTGGAGGAATGAGATATGATAGAATTCAGATACGATACACAGCTGCTGATCGAGGGACAGGGACTTGACGAAGATGTGATCAGCGACTATTTCACGGAACATTTTAAAGGGGACTGTCTGCTGGCAGTGGGAGACGATGAACTGATCAAGATTCATTTTCATACCAACGAGCCGTGGAAGGTGCTGGAGTACTGTGCGTCCTTGGGCGAGATCTATGATATCGTGGTGGAGGACATGGACAGACAGGCCAGAGGGCTGCAGGGCTGAGGCCGAAAGAATAAGGCGCAGCACAGAGGGCCAAGGTGCAGCACAATAGGGCCGAGGTGCAGCAACAAAAAGGCCGAGGCGCAGCACAGAAGGCCAAGGTGCAGCAACAAAAAGGCCGAGGTGCAGCGCAGAGAACCAAGGCAGGAGGACGCAAGGGAGGGGCATAATGGCAAGAGAGGATTATTTAAAGGCAGCTAAATTGGGAAAAAGGGATTATCAGGCGAGAATGCTTCGGGGGGAGAAGCCTACTTTGCTGGTTCTGGACGACATCATGCCGGAGATCGGCGCATACCGCGAGATGCCTCTGGGGCTGGTGCAGATCCCCATAGACAGGATCGTGGGAACGAAGACGGAGGGCAGGAGCAGCTCCTTTGCGGGGAATTTCATGCCCATACTGGGGGATGAGTCCGAGTTCGCCTCCAAATGGTCGAAGCTCAGCACCAGTCAGGCGGAGGAGGGCATCCGGGATCCCATCAAGGCTTACGAGTATATGAACTATTTCTTCGTGGAGGAGGGCAATAAGCGGGTCAGCGTCATGAAGTTCTTCGGGGCAGTGTCCATACCGGGGAACGTGATCCGGATCGTGCCCAACCGCACGGAGGAGAAGGAGAACAAGATTTATTATGAGTTCATGGATTTTTACGAGGCGGCTCCCATAAACTATATCTGGTTTTCTCAGGTGGGGAGCTTTCCCAGACTGCAGGAGGCGGTGGGGAAGAAGCCGAAGGAGCGGTGGACGGAGGAGGAGCTTCTGAAGTTCAGCTCCCTGTACACCAGATTCACTGCGGAATATGAGGAGGAGGGCGGCGGGAAGCTGAGCATCACCCCGGGAGACGCTTTCCTTGCCTTTATCACGCTGCACGGATATGACTCTGTGGAGGAGAAGACGACAAATGAACTGAATGCGCTGATCGAGAAGAGCTGGGAGGAATTCGAGATCCTGCAGGAGGATGAGGACATCGAGCTGAAGATGAAGCCCAGTCAGGAGAAGAAGCCCATGCTGAGCCTGCTGTTCCCGGTGAGCTCGCCCAAGCAGAAGGTTGCGTTCATCTACGAGAAGACGCCTGGAACCTCCGCATGGACCTATGCCCATGAGCTGGGGAGGCTGTATCTGGAGCAGACCTTTCCGGAGGAGGTCAGTACCATAAGCTATGAGAACGGCACGCCGGAGACGGCGGACGCTCTCATAGAGCAGGCCATAAAGGAAAACTGCAACCTGATCTTTACTACCACGCCCTCCTTCGTGCAGGCCAGCGTCAAGGCCGCCATCGGCAATCCCAAGGTGCGGATCCTCAACTGCTCCCTGAACACTTCCCACAGGTATATCAGGACATATTATGCCAGGATGCATGAGGCTAAGTTCCTGATGGGGGCCATTGCAGGGGCCATGGCGGAGAATGACCGTCTTGCCTACTTTGCGGACTACCCCATCTACGGCACCATTGCCAACATCAATGCCTTTGCGCTGGGGGCGAAGATGATCAACCCTAGGGCGAAGGTCTATCTGGAGTGGTACTCCAAAAAGGACATGGACACGGCGGAGCGGGTCAGGGAGATAGGGGCCTCTTGTATTTCCGGAAGGGACATGGTGATACCGGAGGAGGATTCCCGGTATTTCGGCCTCTATCATATAGAAGACGGACATTCCAGAAATCTGGCCATGCCCCTGTGCCACTGGGGAAAGCTGTATGAGCAGCTGATACGGACCATCATGGACGGGACATGGAAGTATGACGACAGTTCATCCGCCACAAAGGCCATCAATTATTGGTGGGGCATGTCGGCGGGCGTCATCGACGTGGTCTGTTCCCGGTATCTGCCCATCGGGACGAAGCGGCTGATCGAGCTGCTGAAGTCCACCATCAGCTCGGATGTATTCAACCCGTTTTCCGGGATACTCTATTCTCAGACGGGTGTGGTGCAGGACAATCCCAATGAGAGCATGCTTCCGGAGGAGATCATGACCATGGACTGGCTGGCGGAGAACGTGGTGGGCACGATCCCTGAGAAGGAAGAGCTGACGGAGCAGGCAGGGCCGGTGATCCGGCAGCAGGGCGTGGTGCGGGAAAAGGACGCCTCACATTCGGTTTCCTGACGGCAGAGACCGTTCTGGCTACAGTAAGGAAACGCATTCGCCCAGGCGGCAGTGCGGCATGGGATCCCTAAGCGGCGACCGGCATCGCTGCAGGGGAGCTCCCTGAGCGCCAGCGGATGCAGTGCGGCAGGTGACGGAAGGTTTGGGGCAGCGGGGCTATGAAGATACTTGCGATTGCGGACGAAGAGTCAAAATATCTCTGGGATTTTTTTGACAAAAGCTATTTTGAGGGGATCGACCTGATTATTTCCTGCGGCGATCTGGATCCCCGCTATCTTTCCTTTCTGGTGACACTGACTTCGGTGCCGGTTCTTTATGTGCACGGAAATCATGACGGAAAGTATGAGAGCATCCCGCCGGAGGGCTGTATCTGCATAGAAGACAAGATTTTTGTCTATAAGGGCGTCCGGATACTTGGGCTGGGAGGCTCCATGCGTTACCGGCCGGGCCCTCATCAGTACACGGAAAGGCAGATGAGGAAGAGGGTGAAGAGGCTGTGGTTCCAGCTGCTGCGCAGGAGAGGCTTCGACATTCTGGTGACCCATGCCCCGGCCTACCAGATGAACGATGCAAGGGATCTTCCTCATCAGGGCTTTCAGGTGTTCCGGGAGCTGATAGAGAAATACCGGCCGAAATATTTCCTTCACGGGCATGTGCACATGTCCTACGGCAGGGA
>CANOFQ010000342.1 GCA_947565325.1 uncultured bacterium | reverse complement strand
GGCCGCTGCGTATACTTCCTATGGTTTTCCCCGTTCTCCGTCTTTTCATGCTTCTCCAGGACATCCTTTGCCAACAGATCTATCTCCTTCATCAGAAGGACCCACTTCATGTCATCATAAGGCTGATACCCCTCATGCCAGCGGACTTTGTTCTCCTCCAGGCACCTGACCCTATACTCCACGGCTTCAATGACGGCATCCGTCAGCTCGGGGGCAAGCTCCCTGAGCCGTCCGTATATCTTGTCCTGCGCCTGTGCGCTGAAGATAAAAAAGCTTGACTCGTATTTCTTGCCGTTCTTTTTTAAAAGTGTGGCCTCCGTCAGCTGTTTCAGCTCGTCCTCCATATAGGGAAGCGCCACTCCCAGCTCTACCGCAAGCTCCTCCCCGGTAGACGGTGTCCGATAGGCCGCAAGCAGGATGTTCCTGCACAGCAGCTTGTTCAGATAACACCAAGGCTCCCCCCAATTGCCAAAACTGCTGCAGAAACAGGTGAAGCTGACGTTCTCCGGCCGATAACTCATTGAACCAAATTCTCTTGCCATATTCATGCCCTCCTTAAGCATTTCCCTTCCCCGGAAAAGCTTCGATTTGACTGTTCCCTCGGGGAGCCCATGCATCCGGGCGATCTCTCCGACGCTCTTGTCCTCGATGTAGTAGGGCACCAGAATATGGCGGTAGTCCGAGGTAATGAAAGACAGCTCCCGCCGAAGCAGCCGAAGCTCCTCCATGTGTATCCATTTCTCTTCAACAGATACCCCTTCATCGGCAAGCTCCAGCTCGCTGATATCGGCTCCGGAATCCGACCTGCCAGCCTTCGCCCTCCGCTCCGCCCATACGCTGTAGCGATTTCGGGCGATCTGCCAGACCCATGCGGGAAAATGCCTCGGAACCGTCCCCTTCTGAATGGCAGCCACGATGTTCAGCGAAATATCCGCCGCCAGCTCCTCCGCCTCATAGCTGTCCCCCGTCTTCCTGAGACAGAAATAAAACAGCTTCTTGAAATACTCGGCAGCAAATTCTTCCAGCAGCTCTCTGGCAACAGCATCCATTTGCCCAACTCCCTTCAGGTACAGTCAATTGCCGCATAACCCATTACGGTGCAACCTATTACTTTGTAATACATTATCCCATAATGTATTATTTTGTTGCACGTTATGTGCTACGCATTATCTCGTTACGCCTATATAGTGGGGCGAATCTGAATTTGGTTGCATATCAGCCTGAAATATTTTCAATAATTTTCATTTCATTGCACTCATATACTGACTTCAATTCTGTCAGCTAATTCTTGAAGCTGTGGATGGGGGCAGGGATCCTTCCCCTGCGGCCGATGAAGTCGTCGCAGGAAAAGCCGTTCACCGGCATGATGGGGGCATAGCCCAAAAGGCCTCCGAACTCCACCGTCTCTCCCACCCCCTTGCCGATCACGGGAATGATGCGGACAGCCGTGGTCTTCTGGTTCACCATGCCGATGGCCATCTCGTCTGCGATGATGCCCGAGATGGTGGTGGCCTTGGTATCCCCGGGAACGGCGATCATGTCCAGCCCCACGGAACAGACGCAGGTCATTGCCTCCAGCTTCTCCAGCGTCAGTGCCCCTGCCTGCACTGCGTCGATCATTCCCTGATCCTCGCTGACAGGGATGAATGCGCCGCTTAAGCCCCCCACGTAGGAGGATGCCATGACTCCGCCCTTTTTCACCTGATCGTTCAGGAGGGCCAGCGCCGCCGTGGTGCCGGGAGCCCCCGCATGCTCAAGACCGATCTCGCAGAGAATGTCCGCCACGCTGTCACCGATGGCCGGAGTAGGCGCCAGAGAAAGATCCACGATGCCGAAGGGGACCCCCAGCCTTGCGGAGGCCTCCTGCGCCACAAGCTGTCCCACTCTCGTGACCTTGAAGGCTGTCTTCTTGATGGTCTCACACAGCACCTCGAAGCTCTCCCCCCGCACCTTCTCAAGGGCGTTCTTCACCACGCCGGGGCCGCTGACCCCCACGTTGATGATCCGATCCGCCTCCGTCACACCGTGGAAGGCCCCCGCCATAAAGGGATTGTCGTCCGGCGCATTGCAGAACACCACCAGCTTCGCACAGCCCAGCGAGTCGTTTTCCTTGGTATATTCGGCAGTCTCCCTGATAATTTCCCCCATGAGCCTCACCGCATCCATATTGATGCCGGTCCGGGTGGAACCCAGATTCACGGAGCTGCAGACCCTCTCCGTGGAGGACAGCGCAAGGGGGACGGATCGGATCAGAAGCTCCTCCGCAGGGGTCATACCCTTGCACACCAAGGCGGAATAGCCGCCGATGAAATTCACGCCAACGTCCTTTGCCACCTTGTCCAGCGTCTCTGCCAGCGCCGCAAAGTCCTCCTTGGTTCTGCAGGCCGCACCTCCCACCAGGGCAATGGGGGTCACGGAAATCCTTTTGTTCACGATGGGCACACCGAACTCTCTGGAAATCTCTTCCCCCGTCCTGACCAGATCCTTGGCGGCATCATAGATCTTCCCATAGATTTTTTCCCTCAGTCTGTCCAGGTCCGAGTCGATGCAGTCCAAGAGGCTTATGCCCAGGGTAATGGTGCGCACGTCAAGGTTCTCCTTGGATATCATGTTATTGGTTTCTGTCACTTCATATAAGTTGATCATACCTTCATCCTCTATATTCTATTCCTGTCCCATCCTTTGGGGCACATCAGATTCCGTCTCCTGCTGCCTGCGGCAGGGTGCCTTTGATTTGAGCCAATGCAATCAGATGCGGTGCATCTTGTCAAAAATCTCTTCCTTCTGGCACTTGATCACCACGCCGATCTTCTCGCCCAGCGCCGCTATCTCCTCCGCCATGTCCCCGAAGGGCTTCTCCATGCCTGCCGTGTCCACGATCATCATCATATTGAAATATCCTTGTACGATGGTCTGGGAAATGTCCAGAATATTGATGCCGTTCTCGGCCAGATAGGTACAGACCCTTGCAATGATTCCTACGGTATCCTTTCCAACCACGGTAATAATCGTTCTCTTCATGCCTCTCCTCCTCTTTTTTCAAGCCTCAGTCCTGTCTCCCGGTTTTCTCACTTTTGTCTCCCGGTTTTCTCAGTCTTGTCTCCCGGTTTTCTCACTTCTGTCTTTCGGTTTTCTCAGTCCCATCTCCCGGTTTTCTTAGTCTTGTCTCTCGGTTTTCTCACTTCTGTCAATACAATGACATATAATACAATGACATATGTATCCGCCAATACACCGTATCGGATCCGGTCATATGACCACCGCCGGCGTCACCTCGCTGCGCCTGGCCACCCGGATGTCGAAATCCCCCGCCTTATAGGGATTGTCCCCCATATTGATCTCCATCCTGACGGACTCGTAGGCCAGCTCCGGCAGATTGTTTTCCTTGCTCAGATGTCCCAGCAGCACAGCCTTCAGGCCGTCATGGAGAATCCGGCACAGCAGTCGCCCCGTATTTTCATTGGACAGATGCCCTCTGTCCCCCAGAATCCGCTGCTTCAGGTAATAGGGATAGGGCCCCACCTGCAGCATGTTCACGTCATGGTTGGCATCC
>CANOFQ010000341.1 GCA_947565325.1 uncultured bacterium | reverse complement strand
TAACCCGTGGAGGTGAGTGGCGGGGCTGTATAGCGGCGACCTTGCATATTTATATATTCATAGCGGTAGAGAAGCAGCAGTCAACATAAGAAAGGGGAATTCATATGGAGATTACTGCTATGAGGGATTGTGAGCTGGAGAGATATATAACTGAGATAATGTTGGACATCGGAGTGCCGGCCCACCTGAAGGGTTATCAGTTCCTGAGAGAGGCCATCATGCTGTCGGGAAGAGATATGGAGGTGGTCACCAGCGTGACGAAGCTGCTGTATCCTACCATTGCCAGAAGATTCAAGACCACTGATCAGAAGGTGGAACGTGCCATACGCAACGCCATCGAGGTGTCATGGGGCAGGGGCAATGCGAAGACATTTGAAAAAATGTTCGGCTATTCACCATCGTCAGGCAGGACGAGGCCCACCAACAGTGAATATATCGCTCGGATCGCGGACAAGGTTCGGCTCGACGTAAAGGCCATGTAAGGTTTCAGGGAGAGAATTGCACAGAACCATCAAACGAGAGATAAAATATGCTTCTTACTGCGTGAATGGAAAGCAGCCGTACAAAAATACGGCTGCTTTTGTGGACGGGGAAAATAAGTTATGGTATAATGTCCGCAAAGGGCAGGGTGGGACAACCTCTGCCCGGGGATTGCTGCAAGCAAAACATTGAAGCGACGAAGAGCAGGAGAGAGCAGAGGAAGAAGCGTGGAAACAGGGAGATTCAGGTTCGGTGACTGGTTCGTTACAGTGCAGATTATGGTGATCGGCTTCACCGAGGCGGTGCATTTGTGCGGCCTGCTTTTCGGCTGGTCTTTTTTGCGCTGCACATGGCTTCTGACGGCCGCCGTTCTGGGGGCGGCGTTTCTTGGGGCCGCCGCACTGGCCTTGGGGAGGGCCGGGAGGATCGGGAAGGGCAGAGGTGCAGGCAGGGGGCGGTTTCCCGGGGCGGTGCAGGGGATGCCGGCACAAGGGGGGATCGGCACACAGGAAAGCGTTCTGTATGTTTTGTTTCTTTTACTGGCATTGTCGCAGCTTATTTTCATCCGCATGGGGGATACTGTCTATGTGGACAAGGATATGACGGTGGAAACGGTGGGCAGCTTTCTGGCGGCCGACGGGATTTACAGGGTGAATCCCCTGACGGGGCTTCCCTACCAGACGGGGATGCCTTCCCGGCTGAAGATACTGTGCCTGCCTACGCTCTATGGATGCATTTGCCGGATCACGGGGCTGGAGCCTGCCACAGTGGTGCGTTTCATTGTGCCGGAGCTTACGCTGATTGGCAGCTACATTGCATTTTCGGCTTTGGGGCGTTGCTTGTTCCCGCAAAGCAGAAGGAACAGAGCACTGTTTCTGACAGCGGTGTCACTTCTGGCCTGGACCGGGATCTACGGCTTCGGGATGGACGGGCTGAATCTGCTCTGTTGGGGCTGGAGGGGAGAGACGATCCGCAATATGGTGCTGATGCCGTGGCTGCTGTCTCTCTGCATGCGGAAAAAGTGGAAGTGGACTGTCTTGTGTATTCTGGCAGAGGCGTGTATCACATGGACGCTGTACGGACTGGGTGTCTGTGCTGCGGCGGTTCTTGGCATGGCATCCGCAGGGCTGGCGGTCAGGGTGTTTTCCGGAAAGGAGCAGGGCAGATGACGGAGCTTCTGGGAAAGGCATGGCAGGGATGGATTGACTATATAGATGAGGGGAAGCTGCCGGCGCTTCTGTTTGCGGCACTGTTCTTCTTATGGCTGAGCAGAAGGAAGGCAGAAGGGAAGATAGGGCAAAAGGCTGAGCGGGAAGCCGGGCAGAAAGCTCTGCTGCTATATACGTCTGTGATCGCTGTCTGCTGTGTGCTGCCTTTCACGGCGGCTGTGTTCATGAAATACCAGACGAAGTTCTATGATTATGAATGGATCTGGAGCATGGTGCCCCTGACGGCAGTGACCGCATGGGGAGGCGTTGCGGTTCTGGAGGAGATCTGGCCGAAGCAGGGGGAGAGAGACTGGCGCAGGGGGCTGTCCGGAACGTCGCTGCTGTTGGCGGCGGTATTGCTGTGCGGATCTCTGGGCCGTCCGGCATGGAGCCGGACAGGACAGGCAGAAAAGCGGCGGCATGCCTATGAGGTGCTCTGTCAGGTAAAGGAGATTTATCCGGGAGAAACGCTCTGCCTCTGGGCGCCCAGGGAGATCATGGAGTATGCCAGAGAAGCGGACGCAGGAATCCTGCTGCCCTACGGCCGGAATATGTGGGACATAGCTCTGAACGGATATTCTTATGATGTATATGAGGAAGACACGGCAGCCATGTACCGGTGGATGGAGGAGCCGGGCACGGCTTCAGGTACAGGGGCAAATGCAGAGGGGACATCGGCGGAGGACGGCGGCCCGGACAGTGTTTCCGGCAGGCTCTGCGCAGGCTATGCCGCAGACGCAGGAGTGACTTGTATACTGCTTCCTGAGAGCAGGTCTTCGGAAACGGTACAGGAGCTGGAGGAGGCACTGCAGGTTAAGGCACAAAAGCTGGAGGGATATTGGATATTCTATGGATGGGCTGATTAGTGTGATCGTACCCGTGTACAATGTGGAAAAATATATTGTTGAGACAATGGAGTGTGTGGCGGCCCAGACCTATGAGGACTGGGAGCTTCTTCTGGTGGAGGACGGCAGCAGCGACGGGACGGCGGAGAAGATCCAGAGGTATGTGGAGGAAAAGAGCGAGAAGAGAATACGCCTGATCCGGCAGCCCTCCAACAAGGGAGCTGCTGCGGCGAGGAACAGAGGGCTTGCGGAAGCCAGAGGAAGGTACATCGCCTATCTGGATGCAGACGACCTCTGGGTACCGGAGAAGCTGGAGAAGGAGCTTCGGTTCCTGCAGGAGAAGGATGCCGCCTTCGTGTTCACGGGCTATGAATTTGCGGACGAGCAGGGCAGGGGCACGGGCAGGGTGGTCCGGGTGCCGGCGACCCTGAGCTACCGGCAGGCGCTGAGCAATACTACGATTTTTACCACCACGGTAATGTTCGACACGGCCAAGATCCCCAGAGAGGAGCTTCAGATGCCGCAGATAAAAAGCGAGGACACGGCACTGTGGTTCCGGGTGCTCCGAAGCGGGTATACTGCCTATGGGCTGGATGAGAATCTGGTGAAATACCGGAGAACCGGGAAGACGCTTTCCTCCAACAAGCTGGAAGCCCTGCGCAGGATCTGGAACCTGTACCGCAGATCGGAGGGGCTGGGTGTTCTGGAGAGCGCATATCATTTCTGCTTCTGGGCGGTGCGGGCCGTGAAAAGAAGGATATAGCCGGGAGGATTTGGCATTGAAGACAAATACAAACGAAGAAAAGATAAGGTATCGGGAAAGCTTTAAGAGACTGGTCAACATGTGCCTTTCGGCAATCTGTCTGGGGCTGGAGATCGGACTTTTCGCATACCACTGGCTGGAGGATTTCCAGTTCAGTCTGGTAGAAGACCTAAGAAACGTCTTTTGGTTCAAGGGACATGTGCTGGAGATCGGCATCTATGGGGTGATGAAATGAGGGAAATGGAATTTAAGATGGAAAGGCAGGGACTTTTGAC
>CANOFQ010000340.1 GCA_947565325.1 uncultured bacterium | reverse complement strand
GGAAAGCTCCAAGACAAACCAGATCTTTCTGGACGGCTATATCTGCAAGGAGCCGATCTATCGGAAGACGCCTCTGGGAAGGGAGATAGCAGACCTCCTTCTGGCCGTGAACCGTCCTTATGGGAAGTCTGATTACATACCCTGCATCTGTTGGGGAAGGAATGCCCGTTATGCAAGTAATTTCAAGGTGGGAGAGCGCTGTGCGGTGTGGGGACGGATACAGAGCAGGGAGTATATGAAGAAACTGGACGATGAGAACGTGGAAAGAAGAGTGGCCTTTGAGGTATCCGTGAGCAAGCTGGAGCTGGTTGACGAAAGCCTGGTATAATTTTGTGCAGAAGACGGAGAAAAACGTATCAAAACGGACAAATCTGAGCAAAGGGTTTGCCAAATCCTGCAAAGTATGGTATTTTAAGGAGGTAGCATGCTGTCTGTGGTTGAATAGGAGTGCGATATGGCAAAGGGATCGGTATATATTTATGCTGGGGACGGACGGGGCAAGTCTCCTGCGGCGTTAGGCAGGGCCATGCAGGCTGCGCTGGAGGGGAAAAGCGTTGTGATAATACAGTTCCTGAAAGGGAAGGCAGTGGGGAATTCTGACTTCCTGAAAAGGATGGAGCCGGAGATCAAGCTGTTCCGCTTTGAAAAGGCCGACGAGAACTATGAAAGGCTTTCCGAGGAGAAGAAGCAGGAGGAGATCGTCAATATCCGAAACGGTATGAGCTTCGCCAAGAAGGTCCTGACCACCGGGGAATGTGATCTCCTGATACTTGACGAGGTGCTGGGGCTGGTGGAAAAGGGCATCGTGCTGGTGGAGGATCTGAAGAGTATGCTGGAATGCAGAGAAGATACCAGTATTATCATGACGGGGGTAAAGCTCAGTGACGATATCTGCATTCTTGCGGATGAGGTTTCCCGGATAGAGACAGTAAAGTTCAAGGTTTGGGAATAAAGCCATTGACAGTGCCGGTATATGATGTTATGATTTTAATTGAAAATAAAAGTTGATAGAGGTTGCGTTTTTCAGGAGTACTTTTTTGGATGCGGCAGGCGCAGGAGACGGGAAGGGAAAGGGAAATACGCCGAAAGATGAGATGACCTGCGAATCGAGTCTTGGGCATACAGTTAAGAGCTGTATGACTGTCACCCGTTCCGGGTGGGGCGCTATCGGTACATATCCTATGGGATTCATTCGCCGGCGCTGTTGTGCCGGCGATATTTGCGCTTGAGACAAGCGCAGGCAGAGTAAAACAACGGAGGAGAAGCTATGTCGATTTTCAGGGGTTCTGGTGTGGCTATCGTTACACCCATGCATGACAACGGAGAAGTGGACTATGAGCAGTTTGGGAGGCTCATAGAATTCCAGATCGAGAAGGGGACAGATGCCATCATAGTCTGCGGCACCACTGGAGAGTCCTCCACGCTGACCCACGAGGAGCATCTGGACGTGATCAGGTACTGTATAGAGAGGGTGGCAGGCAGGATCCCCGTGGTGGCAGGCACGGGCTCAAACTGTACGGAGACGGCTATCTTTCTCTCGAAAGAGGCTCAGGAGGCGGGAGCTGACGGCCTGCTGCTGGTGAGTCCCTATTACAACAAGGCGACCCAGAACGGTCTTTATGCCCATTTCAAGGCGGTGGCGGATTCCGTGAAGCTTCCCGTGCTGCTTTACAATGTGCCCAGCAGGACGGGCTGCAATATTCTGCCGGAGACGGTGGTGAGGCTCTGCAGCGACGTGGAGAACATCGTGGGAGTCAAGGAGGCCAGCGGCAATATCAGCCAGATCGCCCATCTGGCGGCCATCGGTTCCGGGAAGGTGGATATCTATTCCGGCAATGACGACCAGATTGTTCCCATTATGTCTCTGGGCGGCATAGGGGTGATCTCCGTGCTGGCCAATGTGGCCCCCGCCCAGACCCATGCCATCTGTCAGAGCTATCTGGAGGGCAGCTGTCAGGAGAGCACAAGACTGCAGCTGGAGGCCATGGAGCTGTGCAATGCGCTGTTCTGCGAGGTGAATCCCATCCCCGTGAAGAAGGCTCTGAGTCTGATGGGCCTGAGTTCCGAGGCGCTGAGGATGCCGCTTACAAGGATGGAGCCGGCGAATGTGCAGCGTCTGGAGACGGCTATGAAGAATTACGGTATTCTGTAGGCCCGGCGTCCTGCAGGCTCGTTATCCCACCCTTTCCATAGAGGGTGGGATTTGTGGCATCAGAGGGTTTTGCATCGGCAGCGGCGGATCCTGTAGGATCAGAGGCAGGGCAGGAGCAGTGCGGGACTCTGCAGAGGCGGCGTGGGAGTCCACGGAAAAAGAAACGTCCATGGAAAAAACGTCCATGGAGAAACGGGAGGAGAAAGCATATGGTCAGGATTATCATGCACGGCTGCAACGGGAAAATGGGACAGACAATCGGCGGTCTGCTGGCGGAGGACAAGGAGGCGAAGCTGGTAGCGGGGGTGGATGTGTGGGACGACGGGCACAATCCGTATCCGGTGTTCAGGAGTATAACGGAGTGTGACGTGGAGGCGGACTGCGTGGTGGATTTTTCCACTGCTTCTGCGGTGGATGCCATGCTGGACTACTGTGTGGAAAAAGGGCTGGCCTGCGTGCTCTGTACCACGGGGCTTGAGGAGAGACAGCTGCAGAAGGCAGAGCAGGCTTCGGGTCGTATCCCGGTTCTGAGGTCCGCAAATATGTCGCTGGGGATCAATCTGCTGCTGAAGCTTTTGAAGAATGCCGCTGCCACGCTGGCGCCTGCAGGGTTCGACATGGAGATTCTGGAGAAGCACCATAACCTGAAGCTGGACGCACCCAGCGGGACGGCCCTCGCTCTGGCAGATTCCATCAACAGCGAGCTGGGAAACGAATATGCTTATGTCTATGACAGGAGCGGAAGGAGAGAGAAGCGGCCTAAGAAGGAGATCGGCATAAGTGCGGTGAGAGGCGGCACCATAGTCGGAGACCATGATGTGATCTTTGCAGGGCCGGATGAGGTGATCACGTTTTCACATAGGGCATACTCCAAGGCGGTCTTCGGCAAGGGGGCCGTTCAGGCGGCGAAATATCTTTCCGGAAAGCCTGCGGGAATGTATGACATGGGAGATGTAATAGAAGCTTCTATGTAAGAGGAAGCTTCTATGTAAGGGGAAGAGAGCCTTACAAGGGGGAAGAGAGCCTTACAAGGGAAAGAGAGCCCTACAAGGGGAAGGGGCGCCGGGAGAAAAGGCGCCGAGAAGGATACGGGGAAAGGATATAAGGAAAGGATATAAGGAAAGGATATGGATGAGAGGGACGGCAAGCTCCTGAGGGTGCTGGCGAAGCAGTATAAGAATGTGGCGGCGGCATCCACGGAGATCATCAACCTGCAGTCTATTATGAACCTGCCGAAGGGCACGGAGCATTTTCTGACGGATATTCACGGGGAATATGAGCAGTTCAATCATGTTCTGAAAAACGGCTCCGGATCCGTGCGGCGGAAAATTGATGAAGAGTTCGGAAACACGATCAGCAGCAGGGACAAGAGAAGCCTTGCCCCTGAACTTCGCCTGCGAAAAACCGAACGCGCACGGAATAATCACAAT
>CANOFQ010000339.1 GCA_947565325.1 uncultured bacterium | reverse complement strand
CTCCTTAATTTCTGTCTCCTTAATTTCTGTCTCCTTAATTTCTGTCTCCTTAATTCCTGTCTCCTTAATTTCTGTCTCCTTAATTCCTATCTCCTTAATTTCTATCTTCTCAATTCCTGCCTCTTAATTTCTATCTCCTTATAGTAAATGTCGTAACTATTCTTACTTTGGCGGAAAGCCCCTGCAACAACCACAATCATCCTGCTGTGCCATAAAATAAAGATTTTGATGTCGTTTACCATGATTTCTATCTCTATTTTTTTCGGCACAGTTCGTTGTCCTCTTTAGGCCTTTTTGTAATTCCCGGAATTTTCCTGCTATTCCTGCGGGGCCTCTGCTCTGCCGCCCCTGAACCCAGTCAGGCCCTTTCGGCCTTCCTTCCCTGCCCCGGTCTCTTTCGATGCCGGCTTTTGGCCCCGGCTCTTCTCGGTTCCAGCCTTCCCTGCACCTCCGCATCGGCCTTTTCTGCCCCAGAACAGACGCACTACAATATTTGCATCTTTCAAATCGGGCCGCCGAAGTCACCCTCTGTCTCTGTCCCGCTCCAGCATCCTCTTCACATAGATACCCGTATAGGAGGCCGGATGCCCCGCAATTTCCTCCGGCGTGCCTCTGGCGATGACGGTACCACCCCGGTCTCCGCCCTCGGGTCCCATATCGATGATATAGTCCGCCGCCTTGATCACATCCAGATTATGCTCTATGACAACAACCGTATTCCCTCCGTCGGCCAGTCTGTGCAGAATGTCCACCAGCTTATGGACGTCCGCAAAGTGCAGGCCGGTGGTTGGCTCGTCCAGAATATAGATGGTCCTGCCCGTGCTGCGCCGGGAAAGCTCCGTGGCCAGCTTGATGCGCTGGGCCTCTCCCCCCGACAGAGTGGTGGAGGGCTGCCCCAGCTTGATATAGGAAAGCCCCACATCGTTCAGCGTCTCGATCTTGCGCCGGATAGAGGGCAGATTCTCGAAGAAGGGCAGCGCCTCCTCCACTGTCATGTCCAGCACGTCAAAAATGTTCTTTCCTTTATATTTGACATCCAGTGTCTCTCTGTTGTAGCGCTTGCCGCCGCAGACCTCGCAGGGAACATACACATCCGGCAGGAAATGCATCTCGATCTTGATGATTCCGTCGCCGCTGCAGGCCTCGCAGCGGCCTCCCTTCACGTTGAAGCTGAAGCGCCCCTTGCCGTAGCCCTTGGCCTTGGCGTCCGCCGTGGAGGCGAAAAGATCCCTGATCTGGTCGAAGACTCCCGTATAGGTGGCAGGGTTGGAACGGGGCGTCCGGCCGATGGGGGACTGATCGATGGCAATCACCTTGTCCAGCTGCTCCAGCCCAAGGATATCCTTATGCTTTCCCGGGATGCATCTTGCCCGGTTCAGATCCCTTGCAAGGTGCTTGTAAAGAATCTCGTTGACCAGAGAGCTCTTTCCGGATCCGGAGACTCCCGTGACACAGGTCATGATCCCCAGCGGAATCTCCACGTCGATGTTTTTCAGGTTGTTCTCCCTCGCCCCCAGCACCTTCAGGAAACCTGCAGGCTTCCTCCTCTCCTTCGGCACGGGAATCCTGAGCTCTCCGCTTAAGTATTTCCCGGTGATGGACCCCGGCACCTTCATGATCTCCTCCGCCGTGCCGCAGGCCACCACCTCCCCGCCGTGGGAGCCGGCCCCGGGTCCAATGTCGACCACGTAGTCTGCCGCCAGCATAGTATCCTCGTCGTGCTCCACCACGATCAGGGTATTTCCCAGATTCTTCAGGCTCTGGAGGGTGTTCAGCAGTTTGTCGTTGTCCCTCTGGTGCAGGCCGATGCTGGGCTCATCCAGAATATAGCAGACCCCCACCAGCCCGGAGCCGATCTGGGTTGCCAGCCGGATCCTCTGAGCCTCCCCTCCGGACAGGCTGCCGGTTCCTCTTGACAGAGAAAGGTATTCCAGCCCCACATCCACCAGAAATCCCACTCTGGCCCGGATCTCCCGGATGATGCGCTCCCCGATGAGCAGCTGCTGGCTGGTGAGCTTCATATTCTCCAAAAAGGTGTAAAGATCCCGGATGGAGACGGAGGTGATCTCATGGATGTTCCTTCCGCACACCGTCACCGCCAGCGCCTCCTTCTTCAGGCGCATACCCTTGCATTCTTTACAAGGCGTGATGCGCATGAAGCTTTCATACTCCTGCTTCATAGTCTCGGAGAAGGTCTCCCGGTACTTCCTCTCCACATTCCGAAGCAGGCCTTCAAAGGCCACGGGATAAACCCCTCTTCCCCTCTGGCCCTGATAGTGTACCTCTACCTCCTTTCCCTCCGTTCCATGAATCAGTACGTTCTTCACTTCTTCCGGATACTCTCCGAAGGGCGTGTCCAGACTGAAATGATATTCCTTACACAGCGCCTGCAGCAGCGCATTGGTAAAGCTCCCTTTGTCCCCGCAGGACTGCCAGCCAGTGACGGCAATAGCCCCCTCGTTGATGCTCAGCTTCTGGTCCGGAACCATCAGGTCGATATCGAATTCCATCTTATACCCCAGTCCAGAGCACACCGGGCAGGCTCCGAAGGGGTTGTTGAAGGAGAAGCTTCTGGGCTCGATCTCGCTGATGCCGATGCCGCAGTCCGGGCAGGAGAAGCTCTGGCTGAAGGTCATGGGCTCCCCGCCAATAATGTCCACCACCAGCAGATTGTCCGCAAGATTCAGCACGTTCTCGATGGAATCCGCCAGACGGCGCTCTATTCCCGGCTTCACCGCCAGCCTGTCCACCACGATGTCGATGTTGTGCTTGATATTCTTCTCCAGCGAGATCTCCTCTGTCAGCTCGTACATGCTGCCGTCCACCCGCACCCGCACATAGCCGCTCTTTCTGGCCCTGTCCAGCACCTTGGCGTGCTCGCCCTTGCGCCCTCTCACCACCGGCGCCAGCAGCTGGATCCTGGTGCCCTCCGGCAGCTCCATGATCTGGTCCACCATCTGGTCTACGGTCTGCTTGGAGATCTCCCTGCCGCAGTTAGGACAGTGGGGAATGCCGATCCTAGCGTAAAGCAGGCGGAAGTAGTCATAAATTTCCGTGACGGTTCCCACAGTGGAACGGGGATTCCGGTTGGTGGATTTCTGATCTATGGAGATGGCCGGGGAAAGCCCCTCGATGCGTTCCACATTGGGCTTCTCCATCTGTCCCAGAAACATTCTGGCGTAGGAGGACAGCGACTCCATGTAGCGGCGCTGTCCCTCTGCATAGATGGTGTCAAAGGCCAGGGAGGACTTGCCGGAGCCGGACATGCCCGTCAGCACCACCATCTCGTTTCTGGGGATGTCCACGTCGATATTCTTCAGATTGTGTTCGTTGGCGCCCCGTATCTTAATATACTCCCGGGGGCGCATCTTCTTTATCTCTTCCAATGTAATTGCCTCCTATTCCAGTTCCCTTGATTCCAGTTCCCTTGATTCCAGTTCCGTCTCTTCATTCCAGCGCCCTTTTCTGGGAAGTATTTCCGGCCGCAGGTACAGCGTCCGCAAATCCTTCCGGGCGCTTCCATTCCGAGACTGTTTCCCAGTTCCGTCTCTTCATTCCAGCGCCCTTTTCTGGGAAGTATTTCCGGCCGCAG
>CANOFQ010000338.1 GCA_947565325.1 uncultured bacterium | reverse complement strand
TTATTTTACAGACTTCCTTGTTATTTGGAAGTACGCACCTTTTTATTAGCTGGTTACTTTTTTGTAAGTTTTGTGTGATTTAGCCGTCCAGGCATGAAAAAATTTTTCCGAAAATTTTTTGTGTTGGATTATGAGTTGATTTAAAAAACACATTACACTATAATTTGAGTGTAACAGTTGTTTTGATGTGTAAAGGAAAAGAGGGATTGCTATGGTTAAGAAAGAAGAACTCCCGGCTTGCCCGGTTGCTACAACAGTACAGCTTATTGGAAATAAATGGAAATTATTGATTATGCGTAATCTCCGTGTCAGGCCGTGGCGGTTTAATGAGCTTCAAAAATCATTAGAGGGTATCAGTCAGAAAGTTCTGACAGACAGCTTACGCTCTATGGAAAGTGACGGGATCGTTACCCGTACCGCATATCCGGAAGTGCCGCCAAGAGTGGAATATTCCCTTAGCGAAGTGGGGAAGTCCATGCTTCCGATTATTAACGCTATGGAAGCATGGGGGATAGAATATAAGAAGCAACAGTAAAAGGTACATAAAAACACCGGGGAATGACACTGTATAAGCTGCCGTTCTCCGGTGTTTCATTACTCCATACCTTCAGCAGATAGGAATACAAACGATTCTTCTGCATCCACCCGCATCTGCATATTTCCCTCAAGATAACATCTAGCCAAATACTTTTCAAGCGTCTGACTTATATACTGACTTCAAAGGCCGCTGAACAAGATGATCCCCTGCAAAGGAGGACAGAATATTCTGCCGAATCTGTACTTGACAAGACGAGGAATTTAGGTATATAGTGCAGCAGGAGAGTCAATCATCTTTCCACTCAGAATGGGGAGGCGCTAAAACTGCAACAGCTTAATACGGTCGCCAAGAATTCAAGGTCGCAAAGTCAGGAAGCCGAAATCGGCAGAAAGGAAACGCCATGAAATATTCCAGACAAGAGGTAGAACAGTATGTACAGGAGGAGGACGTGAAGTTCATCCGGCTGGCCTTCTGTGATGTGTTCGGCCGCCAGAAAAACATATCCATCATGCCTCAGGAGCTCTCCAGAGCCTTTGAATACGGAATTGCCTTTGACGCCTCCTCGGTAGCAGGCTTCGGGGACGAGGCCCATTCCGACCTGCTGCTGCATCCTGACCCCGAGACGCTGATGCTGCTGCCCTGGCGGCCCGAGCACGGCAAGGTCGTCCGTATGTTTTCCGGCATATCCTACCCCGACGGCAGACCTTTTGAATGTGATACAAGAAGCCTGCTGAAAGGGGCTGCAGGAAGGGCAGAAAAGCTGGGATATCATTTTGCCTTCGGCGCAGAGCAGGAATTCTACCTCTTCTGTCTGGACGAAAACGGCCGGCCCACGAAAACGCCCTATGACGAGGCCGGCTACATGGACATTGCTCCTGAGGACAAGGGCGAAAACATTCGTCGGGAAATCTGTCTGACACTGGAACAGATGGGCATCAGCCCCGAAAGCTCCCACCACGAGGAGGGTCCCGGCCAGAATGAGATTGATTTCCGTTACTCTGACCCCGTGGCTGCTGCCGACAACGCCATGACCTTCCGCACCGTGGCCAAGACCGTGGCCCACCGAAACGGACTGACGGCGGATTTCGGTCCCAAGCCTCTGGCCCACAAGCCGGGCAACGGTTTCCACGTGAATCTGTCCGTAAGGGCCGACGACGGCACTGACCTTATGTATCCTATGATAGCAGGCATCCTTGACAAGGTCCGTGATATGACTCTTTTTCTGAATCCTGATGAAAGCTCCTACGCCCGCTTCGGCAGCGACAGGGCACCGAAATACATATCATGGTCCCGGGAGAACCGTTCCCAGCTGGTGCGCATTCCCGCCGCTCCGGGAGAGTACCGCCGGGCAGAACTGCGCTCCCCGGATCCTACCTCCAATCCCTATCTGGCCTTTACATTGATCCTCAGCGCCGCATTGTATGGCATAGAACAGAAGCCCCTGCTGCCTGCGGCTGCGGACTTCAACCTCTATACGGCTGCCCCCTCTCTTCTGGCAGGCATCCCCCAGCTTCCGGCAGATCTGGACAGCGCCCGGGCAGCCGCTCTGGACAGCTCTTTCATCAGGGAGCATATACCCGCTTCCATTCTGGAAATTTACTGCGGCAGACGGTGAGGCACAGTCCGCAGGACGGAGCAAGGGGACGACAAATACTGCCGGCCTAGCGGGATCCTATGCCGCTGCCCTGCCGGCGAAGGCAAACAGGCATGCAAATGCTGCTGGCCTAGATGAATCCTATGCCGCTGCCCTGCCGATGAAGAAAGACAGAAAAGAGCGCAGCAGCCTCATCAAACCACACAATATTTTAGGCAGAAAATTCCACCAGCGCTGCTATGGGGGATCAGAGCCGGAGAGAGGAATGCCCGCCACAGCGGGCAGGGAGGGAACAGAAATGAGTCTGGAGGTAAGAGGATACAGCGTTCTGGCGGCTTCATCGTCGGAAAGCTTCAATACGGCCCTGACGCCCCTGCTCCCGGAATCCGGGTTCTCTCCGGTACATATCGTCCAAAGCGTCAGCGCCGCCCAGCAGGTTCTGGCCCAGAGAGACTTTGATTTTGTCATTATCAACTCGCCTCTGCCGGATGACCCCGGTATACGCTTCGCCATCGATGCCTGCAGGGCAAAGGGCACCATCGTCCTGCTGCTGGTAAAATCCGAGATCCATATGGGTATCTATGACAGGGTCATGATCCACGGGGTCTTCACCCTGCCCAAGCCCATCTCAAGGCAGACGCTGTCTCAGGCCCTGAGCTGGATGGCCAGCGCAAGGGAACGTCTGCGGGGAATAGAGAAAAAATCCTTGTCCATCGAAGAAAAGATGGAGGAGATCCGTCTGGTGAACCGTGCCAAATGGCTGCTCATCAGCGAGCTGAAAATGGATGAGCCCCATGCCCACCGCTACATAGAGAAGCAGGCCATGGACTTCTGCATCACCAAAAGACAGGTTGCAGAAAATATCATCAGCACCTATTCCTCCCCTCAGACCAGCCGTTAGACAGAGGCCCCGTCTCAAAGCAAGGCAGCAGGATCTCCCTGATGATATATGGGTCTGGGGGGCAAGGACAAGATCGGTCAACGCATCAAACGCCCCTGCCACGTTCAGCCGCCCGTAGCCCGCTGCAGATCATCCTATCAGCACTGTCTTACCCTCAAAAGCAAACCCATAATGCCGAATCCGCTCCCTGCAAATCCCACGCACTGCCAGTTCCGTATCATAAGCCTTCTCCTCTATCTGTCGAAGTGCCGCCGCCACGGTATCCGCCAGCGTCTTCTCATCCTCCGAATCATGCACCTTGAATTCCAGCACAAAGGCCGGATCACTATTCCTCAGAGGCTCCAGCATCACGTCATATCGCCCAAAGCCACTCTCCCTATTGGAAGTGATACGATATCTGTCCGCCAAATCCACCATTAATCCCAGCACAAAGCCATGATAGAAGCGCTCCGGTTCTGTAGTTTCAGACGGCTTGTTGCCGGCATCAAAAGAGCTGAAAGTAGCCAATGCAGTCCGATTCATATAGACATTCATAGCCTTTATGTCATCCAGCAGCAATGCCTTAATAAATGCG
>CANOFQ010000337.1 GCA_947565325.1 uncultured bacterium | reverse complement strand
CCCGATGTGCCGCCCCGGCTGAACAGCGGGGCAGAAGATTTCACGCAGAGGGCTGCCGCCCTTTCCTTTTTCATTATATAAGGCAGCCCGTCTGCTGTCAATATATATTTGATGTTGGCATAAACGTGTTGGCTTATATTGGCTTAAATGGCCTTAGCTTAAAATATCGCCATAAATTTTGAGGGATAAAATGGGGAGATATTACAAGTTATTGTGCACATCAGAAGGGGAAAGGAAGAATGATAGAAGAGACTAAGAAAAGAGAAAGAAAAACGGAAAAGCAGAAGGACAAAAAGCGGAAAAGCAGAAGGACAAAAAGAGGAAAAGCAGAAGAACAAAAAACGGAAAAGTAGAAAAGCAGAAAAACGGAAAAGCAGAAGAACAAAAAGCGGAAAAGCGGAAGAGCAGAAAAACGGAAAAGCAGAAAAGTGGAAGAGCGGAAAAACGGAAAAGGAGATTGACGGGGCAGGCAATAAGCAGTATCCTAAAAGTAAGCGCCAGTGCGTCAGCGGGCGTATGTCAAAAGGGAAGGAACACAGTGTTTATGAGCGACAGCATTCTGCTTACCATATCGATCCTGATCTCCGACCGTCCGGATACGGTGCGGAAATGCCTTGATTCCATTCAGCCGCTGCGGGAACAGGTTTGCTCGGAGCTGATTCTGGTGGACACGGGCTGCGGAGGGCAGGTTCGGAGCATCATAGAGGAATACACGGATCAGATCATAGATTTTGAATGGTGCAGGGACTTTGCCAAGGCCCGGAACGCAGGACTGGAAAGGGCAAGAGGGAAATGGTTTCTGTATATGGATGACGACGAATGGTTTGAGGACGTTTCTGCTATCGTCCGCTTTTTCAATTCCGGAGAGTACAAGATATATGGGGTAGGGCTCTACACCGTGCGCAATTATGCGGACATGGCAGGGTCCAGATATACTGAGATGCTGGCGGGGCGGATGATTCGTCTTGAGCCGGACATCAGGTTCATCTATCGGATCCACGAATGCTTCAACCGGGCGCCGGGCCGGACGAAGCGGCTGAATGCCTTTGTGCATCATTATGGCTATGCGTATCCTACGGCGGAGGCGGCCCGGGCCCACGGGGCCCGCAATATAGGGCTGCTTCAGGAGGAGCTGGAGGAGCATCCCGGCAATATGCGGCTTACCCTGCAGCTGGCGCAGGAGTATAATGTCCTTGAAGAGCCGGAGAAGTCGCTGGAGCTGTCCCTGAAGGCCATAGATATGGCGGAGCATGGCCCGGTGGAGGAGGATTATTGTCTCTCCTCCCTTTACGGAAATGCCATCAACGGCTATATTACCCTATATCGGTATGACGAAGTGATACAGAAGGGGGAGGAGTACATAAGGAGCCGCCGGACGGACAAGATGGTGAAGGCTCTGATAGCGGGGCGGCTTGCCATGGCCTTTGTGGACAAGGAGGATTACGGAAAGGCGCTGGAATACGCTAAATATTACTGGGATGTCTATCAGGCATATCTGGCGAACCGGGATGCCTTCGTGGAGTTCGAGACGCCGGTGACCCAGAGCTGCTTTAAGGAGCCCAAGCGCACTCCGATTCTGGGCAACGGCGTGCGTGGGGCGGTGAACTGCGGGGAGGCCGGCCTGGCGTGGAAATGGTTTCAGGACATGGACTGGCAGAGGGAAAAGTATGCCCTTGATTTCGGGGTCATCCGGGACATTCTGAAGAATATGGCCGGTACAGAGGGACAGGAGCTGGAATATTATGAGAAGATGTGTGCGGTTCTCCTGAAACGTCAGGATCTGGAGGAGCTTGTTCTGGAGACGGTCATGGAGCGCTGCGAGGAGGGTGAGAAATTCGAGGACCGGGTCAGAGCTGCCGCTTCCTATCGGAATATGCCTCTGGAGCATTGGTTCTTTCGGCTGATCAGGCTGTCTGCGGCGGCTTTCCTGCCGGAATCGGGGCTCCGGTATGGGAAGGAGGAGGCGGAAGACACAGCGGCGCAGCTCTGGGAGGTCATGGAAGAGAGCATGGACAAAATGAAGGATTACCGTCTGCCGGAAGCGGTGGAACGCCTGGGCGGGGACAATGGGCGTGTGCTGGAGGCGCTGCCTTTTTCCCGCTGGGAGAGGGGCGTGGTCTGGTATTTTGGCCATTATACATGGAAGGACGCACTCTGGTGGCAGAAATATTTTGCGGAGGCCAGGGAGCAGGACAGTATGCATATGCTGCTCTGGCGGAGCGCCTGGGGCATCAGCCGGGCAAGCGGCGGCGCAGCGGCGCTGGAGCGGGGCGAGGAGTATGTCTTGCCGGAGGGAGCTTCCGGGCCGGACGGGGTATGTGTCTCGCCGGAGAAGTCTTCCATGGCGGGTGAGGAGTATGAAGCTGATGGCCGGACGGCGGAAGAGGAAAGAGAGCATCTGTCGGCAGAGGCAGCAGAGCAGACCCGTCACGGCGCCATGGACATTATGATGGAAGGGCTGAAGGAGTATGCGCTTTGCCGGAGGGCCCTATGTGAAAGAATTTATACCGATGAGGTGATTCGGTCGATGCAGGACGTGCTTCCGGAGGAATATAGGGGGGCGTACCTGATCGCAGATCTGCTGGAGAGGACGGAGGCAGAAAAGTACGGCGAGGCGGTGGAGGCCGTGCGGGAGATCATGGAACTGCTGCCGGGGCTCTCTGCCATCATGAAGCATTATCTGAAATGGCTGGAGAGACAGCTGGAGCTGCAGAAGGAGACAGCCAGGCAGGCGTCGGGGGAATTTCAGGTGCTTGCCCGCCAGATCAAGGCCAGAGTCCGGGGGCTGATGGAGGCGGGAGAATATACGGCGGCGCTCAGCGTCATAGGACAGCTGCAGGCCCTGCTGCCGGGGGACGAGGAGCTGGAAGGACTGAAAGCCTTGTGTACGGACGGGCTCTCGGAGTCTGTCTGATGCCGAGCAATGAGGTTTCGGGGCGGAGGAATGGGCTTGCCATTTTGCCGGATGTGATGTATGCTGGAAAAAGAGCAAATAGGACAGGAGGAAGGCTCATGGGCAAACAGGTTCTGCTTACGATATCCATTCTGATTTCAAATCGTCCGGACACGGTGCGGAAGTGTCTGGATTCCATAAAGCCGCTGCTGGAGAATGTATCCTCCGAGCTGATTCTGGTGGACACGGGCTGCGGCCAGCAGGTGCGGGCCATCATTGAGGAATATACGGACCAGATCGTGGAATTCGAGTGGTGCAGGGACTTCTCCAAGGCGCGGAATGCAGGACTGGAGAGGGCGAAAGGGAAATGGTTCCTTTTTCTGGACGACGACGAATGGTTTGAAGATGTCACGGAGCTGATCGACTTCTTCAATTCGGGGGAATACCGTAATTACGGGATCGGCGTATATACTCAGAGGAATTATCTGGAGAAGAACGGGAGTGTATATACGGATCTGCTTGTGGGGCGGATGACAAAGCTGGAGCCGGACACCCGGTTCATCTACCGCATCCATGAATGCTTCAACAAGGTGGGAGGCCGGACAAAAAAGTTCAATGCCTATGTGCATCATTATGGGTATGTCTATGGGTCCCAGAAGGAATCCCGTATCCATTCCATGCGCAATATCAGCCTCCTGCTGGAGGAGCACGGGCAG
>CANOFQ010000336.1 GCA_947565325.1 uncultured bacterium | reverse complement strand
GCCTTGAGCACCTTCTTGTTCAGGAATGCGTCGTCCTCCTTGAAATACTCTCTTCAAACCGATACCTTCCTTCTTTTGTTTTTCCGAACAAGCTCCGGAGCATTCCGTTTTTCAGACAGACTGCCGAGCATTACATTTCCCGAAGGGAACCTCGGACAGCCTGTCCATGAATTCCTGCAGCGGGAATCCACAAACGTTCGCTTTTCTATAGTAGCACAAAAAACAAAAGCTGTACACAAAAATCATAGAATTTATTTTGAGTTTTTTCTACACAAAACGCCCTCCGTAAGCCCCTTGTCCACAATGGACTGAAGCGCCCTCAGTATGCCTGCCTTCGCATGGGGCCATGTGAGCCCGCCCTGAAAGTAGACCGCATAGGGGGGCCGGATAGGGCCGTCTGCGGAGAGCTCAATGGAAGATCCCGACACGAAGGCCCCTGCGGCCATAATGACCTTTGCGTCGTATCCCGGCATGTCCCATGCCTCCGGCAGCACATGGCTGTCCACCGGCGCAGCGGCCTGAATTCCCTGACAGAAGGCGACGACTCCCTCCGCCGTGCCGAAGGTGACCGCCTGAATAATGTCATGGCGGCTCTCTCTGCCGTCGGGCACCACCTGAAAGCCCAGGCCCCCGAACAGATTGGCGGCAAAGACGGCTCCCTTCAGAGCGGACGCCGTCACCGTAGGTGCAAGGAACAGCCCCTGATAAAAATCCTTCAGAATACCCAGCGACGCCCCTACCTCCTTGCCCAGGCCAGGGGAGGTCAGACGGTATGCGGCGTTTTCCACGCATTCCCTTTTCCCGGCGATGTAGCCTCCTATGGGGGCCAGTCCGCCGCCGGGATTCTTGATCAGGGAGCCCACCACCATGTCGGCTCCCACATCGCCCGGCTCTTTCGTCTCCACGAATTCACCGTAGCAGTTGTCCACCATGCAGATCACGTCCGGCTTGATTTTCTTGATAAAGGCGATAAGCTGGCCGATCCTTTCAACCGACAGGGTGGGACGGGTCTGATACCCCTTGGAGCGCTGGATCGTGGCCAGACGGGTCCGGGGGCCGATGGCGTTCCTGATGCCCTCATAGTCAAAGCTGCCGTCAGGGAGCAGGTCCACCTGACGGTAGGTGATCCCGTATTCCGCAAGGGAGCCCTTGGAGGGCCGGATGCCTATGACCTCCTCCAAGGTATCGTAGGGCTTCCCTACCGGGGAAAGCAGCTCGTCCCCCGGCCGCAGGTTGCTCATCAGCGCCAGCGCCAGCGCATGGGTCCCGCAGATGATCTGGGGCCTCACCAGAGCGTCCTCGGTGCGGAACACCTTTGCGTAGACCGCCTCCAGAGAGTCCCTTCCCAGATCGCCGTAGCCGTATCCGGTAGTTCCCAGAAGACACGCCTCGCTGACCCGGCACTCCTGCATGGCCCTTATGACCTTCAGCTGATTGTATTCGGCCACTTGGTCTATCTTTGCGAACCGCTCCTGCAGGGACTCCCAGACCCTGCTCCCGTATTCGTACACCTCTTTCCGGATACCCATACGGGCATAGACCTCCTCCAGAGAGTCCTCCATGGACATCCCCTTCTCCATGGACATCCCTTTCTCCATGGACATCCCCTTCTCCATGGACATCTCGTCCTCCATATTCATCTCATCCATCCTCCATATCAATCCAGACAGTCCCTCGAAACCTCCGAGACACTTTTTCATCCGGCTTCTCGAAAATCTCTTTACCGGTTTCCCGCTTTCCCAAGGTATACTAATATTCGTCGGCGCCCGACCATCTCTTGACCACCCCTTGCGCCCTCTCCAGCATATACTGCAGTATCTGCTCCTCGTCATACCGAAATTCGTTCTTGTTCACCCAGATCACATCCTTCTCCCGCCGAAACCATGTAAGCTGTCTTTTCGCAAAATGTCTGGTATCCCGTTTCAGGATCTCCACTGCCTCCTCCAGCGTGGTCTCCCCCTCCAGATACGCAAGGATTTCCTTATACCCGAGTCCCTGCATGGAGACCATCCCCCGGTGGCAGCCCATCCTGCGCAATTCCTCCACTTCCTCCACCAGCCCCTTTTCCAGCATCTCGTCCACCCTTCTGTCGATCCGGGCATACAGACGCTCCCTTGAATCATTCAGCACGAAATAGCAGGAATCATAGGCGGAAGGCTTCTCACGCTCTCTTTCATTATGAAGCGATATGGGTTCTCCCGTGAGACGGAAATATTCCAGCGCCCGTATGACGCGCTTCCGGTTGTTGGGATGGATGCCCGCTCCTGATGCCGGATCCAGCTTGGTCAGCATACTGTGGAGATATGCGTTTCCCTTCTCCTCCGCCAGAGCCTCCAGAGAGGCCCTGTATCCGGGCAGGGCAGACTCGTCCCCCTCATCCCCCCGTTCTGGTATCTGAGGGCCGGAGAAGTCGATGTCCCGAAGCAGGGCCTGCACATAGAACCCCGTGCCCCCTGCCACGACGGGGATATGTCCCCTTGCATAGATGCCGGAAAGGCATTCCCTGCACCGATCCTGAAACACCGCCACGCTGAACTCCTCCCACGGCTCCAGAATGTCGATCATATGATGGGGGACTCCCTCCATTTCCTGCCTCGTGATCTTTGCGGATCCGATATCCATATGCCGGTAGACCTGCATGGAATCCGCCGACAGTATCTCACCGTCCACAGCCTTTGCCAGAGCAATGGACAGTTTTGTCTTCCCGACCGCCGTAGGGCCTGAGAGCACGATCATGGGGCGCTTCTTTTCTGTCTTGTCTGTCTTGCCCGAAGTCCTATTATCCATACAATCACTGTCTATACAGTCACTGTTCATGCAATCACTCTCCATACAATCACCGTCTCTGCCCATCCTTATCTTGCCGGCCCCTGCCGCTTCTGTCATCCCACAGTCTCTTAGGGCTGTCCTGATGCTTCTGCCATCCATTATTTTTTCGTCAGCCGTCTGGCCCTCGTCGCCCATAGTAATTCTTTCGTCAGTCTCTTTTTCTGTTATTCTCTTGTGGCTTTTTATCAGTCCCTCTGGAGCGATTTTCCGGCATTTCCTGCCTCTCTTATTCTTCTGCGTCTGTTTTCAGTCTTTTCCTGTCATTTCGATCTGATCCTATCATTTTCAGTCTTTTTCTAATGCTTCCAGACTTATCCTGTCAGTTGACGATACGCTTGAATTTTTTGTCCATCTCCGCCTTTGTCATGGAGACAATCACCGGTCTGCCGTGTGGGCAGTTATAGGGATTCTCCAGCGTCAGCAGCTCGTCTATCAGCGCTTCCGCCTCCCGGACGTTCATCCTGCTGTTCCCCTTCACTGCCGCCTTGCAGGACATGGATGCGATTTTTTCCTCTATGACACGGATCCCGCCGAATTCGCTCCCCTCAGCCAGACCGTCCAGCACCTCCAGAAACATCTCCCTCTCATTACAGCCGTACAGATCTACAGGGACGCTGCGCAGGGCATATTCGCTTCCCCCGAAGGCCTCCACCTCGAACCCCAGAGCGCAGAACACGTCCAGATTTTCCTTCAGAACCGTCTCCTCCTGCCCGGACAGACTGACTATGACGGGTGGCAGCAGTCCCTGAGAAAGTACATCCTTGCTGTGGTATTGTGCCATCA
>CANOFQ010000335.1 GCA_947565325.1 uncultured bacterium | reverse complement strand
AAGTAGTTTACGGAGACAGTCTTTCTTCTGGGATCCACGATCCAATATTCACGCACACCGGCATTTTTGTAGTAATAGAGCTTGCGGATATAGTCATCCGACGGATTGGTGGGGGAGACAATCTCGATGATGAAATCCGGGGCGCCGTTGCAGCGTTTCCCGTCCAGTTTTTCTTTGTCGCAGATCACCATAATGTCAGGCTGGACAATCGTGAGAGGCTTGTCGCACAGCTTTACATCAAAGGGCGCACTGAATACCTGACAGGATCCCTTTTTGCTTTTGATGTAGTTATAGAGGATATTCGACAGCTCCATAGACAGCGTCTGATGTATCTGGGATGGGCTGGCCATATCATAGACGACACCGTCGAAGACCTCGGCCCGTCTGCTCTCCGGCAATGCCTCATATTGCTCCAGCGTAATGGTTTCCGGCTGTAATTGCAGTGCTGGCGACATAATGTGTCCCCCTCCCTTTCTGGCTGCGGTTTTGATGCTATGGTATGCGGACACTGTACCATGATTTTCTCAATTCCCGGGCAGAGACCCGACAAATCAGAGATTTTTCGAGGATACCTTGTATCCTTTTCGCTTTCACTCGTCGAATGGCCCCAAAAGCAACTGCTCGAGCGAGCTCGGCAGCTGCTTTCGTGTCCATCCGACTCTGCCCTTTGCGGACATTCTACCATGCCCGCTGCTTCTTGTCAAAAGCTATTTCCCCAGAGCGGTTTTCTGGGAGACCTCCGTCTTTTTCTCATAGCAGGCGAAGGCGTTCTCCACCAGCTGCTTGTCGGGCTTGGGGGTGAAGAGGCTGACAATGGGTACGATGACCAGCCCTGCCACCATGGCCACCACGCCGCAGTTGATAGGAGACTGGATGATCTCCGGGAAGGAAGGGCGGAAGAAGATGTTGGCCACCATGAGCACGGAGCTGAACAGGAAGCACACCCAGCAGGAGGCCTTGGTCACCTGCTTGGAGTAGAGGGCATACAGGAAGGGCGCAAGGAAGGCCCCTGCCAGCGCACCCCAGGACACGCCCATGAGCTGTGCGATGAAGGTGACGGAGCTTCGGTACTGTATCAGGGCCAGAACGGAGGAGATGGCAATGAAGACCACCACCAGCGCCCGCATACACAGAACCTGCTTCTTCTGGCTCATTTTCCGGAAAAAGATCTCCTTCAGGAAATCGATGGTCAGGGTGGAGCTGGAGGCCATGACCAGCGAGGAAAGGGTGGACATGGATGCGGACAGCACAAGGATCACAACCAGTGCGATCAGCATGGGTGACAGACCCGACAGCATGGCGGGGATAATGGCGTCGTACCCGTCCGCCGCTATGTTCACCTGATCGGAGAACAGCCTGCCGAAGCCCCCCAGAAAATAGCAGCCGCCTGCCACCACCAGAGCGAACAGAGTGGAGATGATGGTGCCTTTTTTGATGGACTCCTCATTCTTGATGGCATAGAATTTCTGCACCATCTGGGGCAGCCCCCATGTGCCCAGAGAGGTCAGCAGGACCACGAACATCAGGTTCAGGGGATCCGGGCCGAAGAAGGAAGCGAAGATGCCGGGGGCCGTGGACACGGTCTCGTCGGAGACTCTGGCCAGACTGTCCAGCGCCGCCATGAAGCCTCCCTTGGTCTTCAGCACGGCCACGATGACGGTGGCGATGCCCCCCAGCATGATGATTCCCTGAATGAAGTCGTTGATGGCGGTGGCCATGTAGCCCCCTGCGATGACGTAAACGGCAGTCAGCACCGCCATCAGGAGGATGCACACGGAATAATCGATGTTGAAGGCCATGCCGAAGAGCCGGGACAGGCCGTTGTACAGGGATGCCGTATAAGGGATCAGGAAGATGAAGATGATGACGGATGCGCCGATCTTCAGGGAACGGCTGCCGAAGCGCTCCCCGAAGAACTGGGGCATGGTGGCGGAGTCCAGATGCTGGGTCATGATGCGGGTCCGCCGTCCCAGAACCACCCATGCCAGCAGGGAGCCGATGACGGCGTTGCCGATTCCCGCCCATGTGGCGGCGATGCCGTATTTCCAGCCGAACTGTCCCGCATAGCCCACGAACACCACAGCCGAGAAATAGGATGTGCCGTAGGCGAAGGCGGTGAGCCATGGCCCCACGGAGCGCCCTCCCAGCACGAAGCCGTTCACGTCCGTGGCGTGCTTGCGGCAGTAGAGGCCGATGCCGATCAGGACTGCAAAATAGATGATCAATAACAGTAGTTTCATGTCTTTCTCCCTCCTTCTGATGTCAGTGCTTTTCCTGCTGCGAGAAAACGCTGCTGTGCAGGGATCAGTGCCTATAGTGGGTGGCAGCCTGCGCTTTTGCGGTTTAAAGTGCGAAAGTTTAAAGCACTAAAGCAAATATATCATAATCAGAGGAGATATGCAATTGAAATTTTTAAGAAAGAGATTAATGCATTTGCAAATTGCGAAGGTGGGAAATTGTATATTGGCGCTCACGATGACAGAATTGTGATTGTGCTAGATGACATAGATGAAATAGCTTTGCAGATCAGTAATAATGTTTGTTTGCGGGAAGATCAAGAAATTCCAAAACACAAGGGTCTTTAATGATTTTTTCGTACTCCGGTTTTGGTTCGGTTGTCTGAATTTCTGAAAAGCGGGGATTGCAAACTGTAAGCGATTGCCTTAATATAGAGATGCAGGCCCTGATCAGAGTAAAGCATAGGCATAGACCCAAAAGCAAAATAAAACACAGATCGAAGCTCAAATGGCCAGATGGAGAAAATCAGGAGGTGCAGTCATGAAAGTCGGAATCATATGCGCAGGCGATGAAGAGCTTGCTCCCTTTTTGCCTATCATAAAGGATTGCCGGATCACCGAAAAAGCGAAGCTGAAATTTTATGAGGGAAAAATCCATGGCATAGAGGCAGTTGCCCTGTTTTCAGGGGTCTGCAAGGTGAATGCCGCCATAGCCTCGCAGCTTCTGATAGATGTATTCGGCGTGGATATGATAATCAATTCGGGAACGGCAGGGGGAATGGATCCTGCGCTTGAAATATTTGATACGGTGATTTCCACGCAAGTCTGCTACCATGATGTGGCACCGGATATTTTGACGGAGTTTCACCCATGGATGGAAACAGTGTTTTTTGAGGCGGACCGTGGGCTGATAGAATTGTCAAAGGCCGCTCTCGGAAAAACCCAGTCGGCAGGAAGGGTGTTCTGGGGACGGATGGTGACGGGAGAGTCGTTTATAACGGAGGAGGGACGGCAGAGGATCATGGACGAGTTCGGGCCCTTGACGGTGGACATGGAAACTGCCAGTATTGCCCATGTGTGCTATGTAAACGGCGTACCGTTTCTTTCGGTACGATGCGTCACGGATACTGCCGCACATAGCGGAATTGACAATTTTGAGGAAAACTGCGCCAAGGCCTCAGTCATTGCGAAGGATGTCACGGAGGCTCTGTTGCAGGAGCTTGGCGCACAGGAAAAATAGATTGGTCAACATAAGCCGCATAGTCTGTAACGGCTCAACAGCGCCATAAACTGGGGTCTGTGGATTACCTTGCATATGGTTTAAAACTGTCTTTTTCCACTGCCTCATATAGGTCTTTCCCCATTTTTTGCTCAAAATAGTCTTTCA
>CANOFQ010000334.1 GCA_947565325.1 uncultured bacterium | reverse complement strand
CTCTCCAGCCCCTCTCATTCAAGTGAAGGGGCTGTATTCCGCCCCTCTCGTTGAAATGAAGGGGCATGTCTTTGCCCCTCTCATTCAAATGAAGGGGTCTGTTTTCACGCCCTTCATTTTGATTCGGCAATGGCTGCGACAGCTTCGAATGAAACTCCATATGCGTTCCTCTTAAAGCTTTTTAACAGCATATGCCGACTTTATCTAAATGTTACCGGGATGACCGGAAATGTCTTTTTTTCTGCGTCCGATCACTTCAGCGCTTGAATCCGGACGATGGCCCTCTGCAGAGCAGTCTCCGCCCTTGCGATGTCCGTGTCCGGAGTCTTGTCCTGAAGACGTCCCTCCGCACGTTCCTTTGCGGCGACGGCCCGGGCCTCGTCGATCTCGCCGGGCCATTCGATGACCTCCGCCAGAATCGTCACGCCCTCCGGCAGAATCTCCGCAAACCCCGCATGCAGAGCCGCCAGCTTCTCGCCCTCCGGCTCGCCGATGCACAATATGCCGGGCTTCACGATCACCGTCATGGGAATATGGCCCGGCAGGATCCCCACCTCACCCTCGGTGGTGTTGAACTCCACCATGTCCACCTGATTCTCGTAGAAGACCCTGTCGGGAGTGATGATGCGCAGAAGAAAGCCGTTTTTATCTGCCATGCTCTTCCTCCCTACATTCTGGCCAATACGTCGTCGATGCTTCCTGCGTTCAGGAAATAGCTCTCGGGCACGTTGTCATGCTTGCCCTCCAGAATCTCCCTGAAGCCCCGGATAGTCTCATTGATGGGCACATACTTGCCGTCAAGGCCGGTGAACTGGCTGGCCACGAAGAAGGGCTGTGACAGGAACCTCTGCACCTTACGGGCTCTGGACACCACCAGCTTATCCTCCTCGGAAAGTTCGTCCATGCCCAGAATGGCGATGATGTCCTGCAGCTCCTTGTAGCGCTGCAGAATCTCCTGTACGCCTCTGGCCGTCTTGTAATGCTCCTCGCCCACGATTCTGGGATCCAGTATCCGGGAGGAGGACTCCAGCGGATCCACCGCCGGATAGATGCCCAGCTCCACGATGGCACGGGACAGCGCCGTGGTTGCGTCCAGATGGGCGAAGGTAGTGGCAGGCGCAGGATCGGTATAGTCGTCCGCAGGCACGTAAACCGCCTGAACGGAGGTGATGGAACCGTTCTTGGTGGAGGTGATTCTCTCCTGAAGGGCGCCCATCTCCGTCTGCAGGGTAGGCTGATAGCCCACTGCGGAAGGCATGCGGCCCAGCAGTGCGGACACCTCGCTGCCCGCCTGAGTGAATCGGAAGATATTGTCGATGAAGAGCAGCACGTCCTTGCCGCCCTTGTCCCGGAAGTACTCCGCCATGGTCAGGCCCGTCAGGCCCACTCTCATCCTGGCTCCGGGGGGCTCGTTCATCTGTCCGAAGACCATGGTGGTCTTGTCGATAACGCCGGACTCCGTCATCTCATGGTAAAGATCGTTTCCCTCACGGGTGCGCTCGCCCACGCCGGTGAACACGGAATATCCGTTGTGCTCCGTGGCGATGTTGCGGATCAGCTCCTGAATCAGAACCGTCTTGCCCACGCCTGCGCCGCCGAACAGACCGATCTTTCCGCCCTTCTGATAGGGGCAGAGCAGATCCACCACCTTGATGCCCGTCTCCAGCAGCTCCTTCTCCGTAGCCTGCTCCTCGAACTTGGGTGCCGGCCTGTGGATGGGCTCGTAGCTCACTCCCTCCGGCGCCGGCTTATTGTCAATGGGCTGACCCAAAACATTAAAGATCCGCCCCAATGTCTTTTCTCCTACCGGAACGGAAATGGGCGCACCGGTGGCAACCGCATCCATTCCTCTCACCAGACCGTCGGTGCTGCCCATGGCGATGCATCTGACGGTATCGTCGCCCAGATGCTGGGAGACCTCCACGGTCAGCTCTCCTCCGTTTCCGGCAGGAATGCGAATCGCTTCGTTGATCTCAGGCAGCTTACCCTCATCGAAGCGGATGTCCAGCACCGCACCGATGACCTGGGTAACCTTGCCTCTGTTTTCTACTGCCATTTCTACCTCTTTCCCGCCCGCCTGCGCGGGCATGTTTCGTTTATTGCCCTATTCTCATCCCAGCGCTTCCGCACCGGCAATGATCTCCGTCAGCTCCTGTGTGATGGAGCCCTGACGGGCCCTATTGTACTTCAGCGTCAGATCGCTTATCATTTCTTCCGCATTGCTGGTAGCATTGTCCATGGCCTGCATGCGGGCACCGTTCTCGCTGGCCACCGACTCCCTCAGGGCACCGTAGATCAGACTGGTGACGTATTTGGGGATCAGCATATCCAGCGCCTCGGAATCCTCCGGCTCGAAGTTCATGATTGCAGCGGCCTCCTTCCCGGAATGCGCCTCCTCTTCCTCCTGGGAGACTTCCACCGGAAGAAGGCGCAGCAAGGTGGGAATGTGGCTCACCGTGTTCCTGAATCTGGTATATGCCAGATAGATCTCCCCGATCTCCCCTGCCGCAAAGGCCTCCAGAAGCTTCGCCGACAACGCTGCGGCATCCCCGTAGGTGGGGCTTTCCACTATATCATTGTCGCATTCTTTTATCTCATAGCCGTATCTGGCAAAGGTCTCCCGTCCCTTGTTGCCCAGACAGTAGAGCTGCACGTCCTCCTTCTTCCATTCGGGATGCTTGGTCACCAGCTTGGTCACATTGGAGTTGTAGCCCCCCGCCAGCCCCCTGTTGGAAGTGATCACGATCACCGCCTTCTTTGCGGAATTGCCGGCCGTCAGATATCTATGCTCGATATTCCCCACCCGCCTCAGGATGCTGTTCACCGTATCGTACATACAGGTAAAATAGTCCTTGGAGCGTTCGGCGCTTGCTCTGGCACGCTGCAGCTTGACGGTGGACACCAGCTTCATGGCCTTGGTGATCTGCTGGGTGCCCTGAATGCTGCTCTTGCGGCGCTTTATATCACGCATTGATGCCATATTCTGTCCTCCGACCGCCCGGCCTCCCCGGCCGGACGGTTACACTCTTTCTACTTGAACTGCTTCTTGAACTCCTCGATGGCCTTCTTCAGGATCTCTTCCGTCTCGTCGGAGATCACCTTCTCACCGGCGATGTTGCCGGGGACCTCGGGATACTTGGTATCCAGGAACTCAAAGAACTCCTTCTCGAACCGGATGATGTCCTCCACCGGAATGTCCAGCAGGTACTTCCTGGTCACCGCATAAATGATGATGACCTGGTACTGCACCGGCATGGGGGCATACTGGGGCTGCTTCAGGACTTCCCTGATGCGCTCGCCCTGCGCCAGCTTCTCCTTGGTATCGTCGTCCAGATCGGAGCCGAACTGGGCAAAGCTCGCCAGCTCCCTGAACTGCGCCAGCTCGGTACGGATGGGAGCCGCGATCTTCTTCATGGCCTTGATCTGGGCGGCGCCGCCCACCCGGGACACGGAAAGGCCCGCATTGATGGCCGGACGGAAACCGGAATTGAACATCTCCGTCTCCAGATAGATCTGCCCGTCCGTGATGGAGATCACGTTGGTGGGAATGTATGCGGACACGTCGCCCGCCTGAGTCTCTATGATGGGCAGGGCCGTAAGCGACCCTCCGCCGTACTCCTCGTTCATCCTGGCCGC